>CABUGR010000091.1 GCA_902491135.1 uncultured Collinsella sp.
CCACAAAGACAAACGCCATGATCACGATGATAATGTCGAGCAGCGTCATCCACATCGTAGAGTCGCCGTCCACGTCGTCGCGCGCATAGCCAATGCCCTGATTGGAATCGGCGTCGATGAGGTCATCCACGCGCGCATCGGCATCGGTCAGCGCCTCGACCATATCCTGCTCCGCATCGGTGCGGTCCACGGTGGAGAGATCGCGATCGGCAAAGGTGAAGGAGTAGGTGTAGGCAGGTGCGCCGCCGGCGTCCTCAAGCGCGGCAAAGCCGGCGTCGGTGACCTCGGCCACGCCATAGGTGATGGTGTTCACCGTAAAGTCCGAATTGTTGAGGAACAGCGCCTGGCTATCGGGCTGGGCCATGATGCCGCAGATGATGTAGGCGCGACCCTCAAGCTCAACCTTATCGCCCACGGCGAGGTCGTTGTTGGTGGCGAAGACACGGTCGATGGCCACCTCATCGTCCGTCTTGGGCTCCTTGCCCTCACAGTAGGACGCGATATCGACCTTGGTGCGGTGCGCATAGGTGCGCAGCGTGCGCTTGGTGCCGTCGTCGCCGGCGGTCTTTTTGATGATGGCGTCGATGGAGAAATTCTTGTAGAGCGTAACGCCGCCGACGTCGCCGGCTGCATCTTCGGCGGCCCTGAGTTGATCGTCGGTAGCCTCGAAGGAGGTGGTCACGCGGCCGTCCTCAATCGTGTACGCATCGCGCATGTCGTCGATGAGGCAGCCGATGGAATGGGCTGCGAGCAAAAAGCCCGAGGTGAGAGCGATGCTTCCGCACATAAGCAAAAAGATGCCCAGGTACTTGCCGATATTGCGACGCAGCTCACGCGGGAGACGTTTTGCGAGAGGTGTCATGGCGCCGCCTACCAATCGAGCTCGGCGGCCGCGACGGGCGACTCGTTGAGCTCATCCTCGACGATGCGCCCGTCGCGCAAGCGCAGCACGCGATTGGCCATGCGCGCGATGGCGGCATTGTGGGTGACAATGATGATGGTGCAGCCGTAGGTGCGGTTGACATCCTCCATGAGCTGCAAGATTTCCTTGGACGTCTTATAGTCAAGCGCGCCCGTGGGCTCGTCGCACAGCAGCAGGCCCGGGTTTTTGACGAGCGCACGGCCGATGGCGCAGCGCTGCTGTTGGCCGCCCGAGACCTGGCGCGGAAACTTGTTGCGGTGCTCGTAGAGGCCCAGCGAACGCAGCAGGTCGTCGATGTTGAGCGACTTTTTGGACAGGTGCGCCGTGACCTCGATGTTTTCCTTGATGGTGAGGTCGGGCACCAGGTTGTAGAACTGGAACACAAAGCCCAGCTCACGGCGGCGATACTCGCCCAGGTCGGCGGGCTTGAGTACGGTGAGGTCGCAGCCGTCCACCATAATGGAGCCGCCGTCGGCATCCTCCAGGCCGCCGATCAGGTTAAGAAACGTCGACTTGCCCGAGCCCGAAGGTCCCAGCATGACGCAGATCTCGCCTCGGTTGATGGACGTGTCGATGCCGTCGAGCACCGTCAGGCGCGCATCACCGTCGCCGTAATGCTTTTTGAGATCCTTAACCTGGACGTAGGCTCTCTGCGTTGCCATGGTATCCCCCATTGTTAGCCTTGTACTACTTTATGAACGTAATAGTAAACCTTGGCGAACTATTTTGGAGCGAGGCCTGGGATTTATTTCAGACTAATCATTGGGGACGTACTTAAATGACTGGCCGTTTAAGAACACCCCCAATGACCAATCACTAGGTGGCTAGACGTGAGATTTGGCGCGTGCGAGGGCCAGGCCTGCGGCGGCGATGGCCATGGCAAAGAGCGCCGTGACGCCCAGGTCGCAGGCGATGTCGCCCAGCACGGTGGACGTCAGGTCCGCGGCGAGCGCCTTGCCGATCGCGTCGTTCACCCAATATGTCGGCACAAAGTGCGCCACGGTCTGCACGGCCGGGCCCATCAGCGACAGCGGCATCCAGGCGCCGCCCAAAAACGTCATGAGCATGCCGAGCAGGTTGCCCACACCGTTGAGCAGCTCCTCGCGCGCGCCCAGGCTCGAAAGCGCAAAGCCAACGGCCAGCGGCGTGCACGCCAGGGCAAACGTCGCCGCCAGTGCCAGACACACGCGACCCACGCCGACCTCGGCAACCGCGCCGGCAAAGCCCACGACGCCCATCATGCTCGACACAAACCAGATGCAGACGGTGAGCACCGCGGCAGCCGCAAACACGGCAAGCGAACGCTGGCGCCCGGAGATTGGGCCGGCCTCCATGCGGCGCACGCGCTCGGGCTCGTTCATGCCCGAGAACACCAGCCCCACCGACACGATGACAGACGAGATGATCGCGTACGCACCAAAGTTGAAATACGACTCGAGCGTGGCGGCGGCTGTCGAGTCAACCTTGACCTGCTCGATCTCGACCTTGGCGCGCTTCGCGGCCGCATGCTCGGCAGCCTTGGCGACGCTACCGTTAGAGGCGGCGCGCTCAAGTGCGGCCGCAGCGCCCGCGAGCGAGATCCAGCGCGAGGCCTCGGCAGACGAAAGCGCCGCCGCCATGGTGCCGGAACCATAGGTCACGTCGAGCTTGGGCAGGGCCTCCCCCGCACGGGCGGCTGCAACAAGATCGTCCTCAAACCCCTCCGGGATAAAGAACACGCAGTCGGCGCTGCCCTTGGCGCTGTTGCTCTTGGAAAGCGCGTCCGCAAGGTCGTAGGTGTCGTCGCCGACGCCCGTGACCAGCTCAAAACGAGAACCCAGATGCTTGGTAAGCGCCCGCGAAAGGTCGCTATTGTCGCGGTCGACCACGATCACGTTGGTGTCGTAGGGCTTGTACTCGGTAAGCTGCGACGAGTTCCAGCTCACCGAGGCCGCGATGAATACGCCCATGAGCGAGATGAACACCGTATAGATGAGCAGGTAGAACGGGTGCGCCAGCGCCATGCGAAGCGCGGTCTTAAAGGTGCTCATAGCGGCTCCTTCCAAAGATCAGCGTGGCGGCGGCAACGAACAGCAGCGCCATAAGGACCAGCGCGCCGGCGCGAACGGCAAAGGGGCTCAGGTCCTCAAAGAAATACAGGCGATTGAACATGTCGCAGATGAGCTTGACGGGGTTGAGCCAGCACTCGGCCGGGCAGGCGCGGGCGACGTCGTCGGCAAGTGCCATCGCCGGCTCGCCGTAGAGGCCGGCGAACAGGGCGCACGTGGTGGCAAAGCCCGTGAGGATGCCCGACTTGGACGCCTTTCCGCCCTTAACGGGAAGCGTGCCCACAAAGAGCCCCAGGCCCGTGGCGGCAAGCGCGGAAGCGGCACCGCCCACCAGACACAGCCCCTCGCGCCCGCCAAAGTCGACGCCAACGACTAGGCGCACGTAGCCAATCGCAACCGCCATCGAGGCAAAGGAAACCAGCCACGAGCCCACAAAGATACCGGCCAGCGATGCCGTCTTGGAAAGACCGCCCACGCAGCGACGCGCGCCAAGGCCCGACAGATTGGGTTGCAGGTCGACGACGCTCAAGGCGGCAAACTCGGCGGACATCATCGCAACCAGGCCAAAGAGCGCGTAGTAGTAGATGACCGTACCATCGGGCGTGGTGCGTGTCAGGCTTACGCGGCGGGTGCCACCCTCGAGCGACAGGGCGCGCGCAACCGCCTCCGGGTCGGCGAGCACCGCCGGGTTGTCCTGGGCAATCTGGACCATGAGCTCGGCATTTTGCGTATACGAGCTTGCCACCGTCTCCAGAATGCTGCGGTCGGTGAGCACCGTCGACGCACGTGAGCTGTCGTAACTCGATAGCAGCGTGAGTTTGGGCGTGCCCGCATCGTCGACCGTATAGATGCCCGCAACCTCGCCGGCCTTAAGCGCACGGTTCGCATCGGCTGCGTCATCGCACTCGTGGATCTCGAGCAGCCGGTCGTCGCCTTCCTGGGCAAGCGACGTCGCTACGCCTTTAAAGGTCGAGGCGTCCCAGGCCTCATCCGCCACGACGGCCACCGGCACCGGGTCGACCGTGCCGTCGGAGCTCAGATTCGCAAACATAAACATGAACATCGTGGAAAGCGCAATGGGAAAGAGAGCACCCCAAACCCACGTGCTCGGCCGACGCAGCAGCGTCTTGACCGTAATGATAATGGTGTTGAACATGGCCGCCCCCTAGTCGCGCAGCTCGCGGCCGGTGATCTCGAGGAACACGTCGTTGAGGGTCGGCGGCTCGCTCCACACGCGGCCGAGCGCAACGTCGGCGGCGCGCAGTGTGTCGAGGATGTCGACCAGATTGTGCGGACTCGCCTCGCAGGTGCAGACGAGCTCGCCGCCGGACAGCTCAACCGAAAGCACATGCTCGAGGGCGCGCAGCCGCTCGACCGTGGCGGCCTCGACGGCGCCGACCTCGACGGTCACGCGCTCGCCCATCTGAATCATGCGCTTGAGCTCGTCGTTGGTGCCCTGCGCCAGCACGCGCCCGCCGTCCATGATCATGATGCGGCTGCAAATCTGCTCGACTTCCTCCATGTAATGGCTGGTATACACCACCGTGGCGCCCTCGTCGCGCAGGCGGCAGATGCCCTCCAGGATGGCGTTGCGGCTCTGCGGGTCGACCGCCACCGTGGGCTCGTCAAAAAAGATGAGCTCGGGCTTGTGCGCGATGCCGCAGGCGATGTTGAGGCGGCGCGCCAGGCCGCCCGAGAGCTTGCCGGGGCGAAACTTGGTAAAGTCGCCCAGCCCGACAAAGTCGATGGCCTCGTCGACCAGCGCGCGACGGCGCTTGCGGTCGGTGACGTAGAGGCTGCAGAAATAGTCAATGTTCTCGCGCACCGTGAGCTCGTCGAACACCGCCACCTGCTGCGGCACCACGCCGATGCGGCGCTTGAGGTCGTAGCGGGCGGGTGTCATGGGCTCGCCGAACAGCTCGATGGTGCCTTTGTCGTAGGCGAGCAGCTGCAAAATGCAGTTGATGGACGTAGTCTTGCCCGAGCCGTTGGGGCCCAGCAGGCCAAAGATCTCGCCGGGGGCGATGCTCAGGTTAAAGTGGTCGAGCGCGATAAGGTCGTCGTAGCGCTTGACGAGGTTTTCGACGTGGACGATGTCTGTCATGAGGCGGCCCTTCTGTTGATTGCGGCCCGGTACGATTGCATCATCGCAGGAGCGGGCGGTGCGCACCAGTGAGCTTTGTCACGAGTGCGAGGGGGGGCGGAGGCGAAACCCCGCTCGCGCGAGCGATCGACGCCGCTTTGCCGCGCGGGAGGAATGTCACGGTTGCGCAGGCGGCCCCTCCACCGCGCGCAGCTTCGCGTACAATACCCGTATGAACAGGCTTTTCGACAAATCGATTGTGCTGGCGTGCTGCATTGCGGCCGCCATGGGTCTTACTGTGGACGCTCGCCTGGTCGCGGCGTTTTGCCTTGGCGTTATTGCCACCTCGCTGGCCGAGGTCGCACAGGAGGAACGCACGCGCCGTGTAAGCGAGGCCGCGAGTTACGCTTACATCATCGTGGCCGTCTTCGTGCCGCCGTTTGTGCCGTTTGCGCCTCTCGCCCTCTATGACATCGCGCGACGCGTGCGCCGCGAGCACGCCTGGGTCGTGCTGGGCATTGGCATCGCCTTTGTCTTTGCGCTC
>CABUGR010000092.1 GCA_902491135.1 uncultured Collinsella sp.
CATTCCGTTTATGAAGCAGGTCTACAACTACAGCCCCGAAAAATACAGCATGCTCAAGGATGCGATTGATCGCGGCAGCGAGATTTCCAACGCGACCAATGCCATGTACGAGAACGGCCAATTTACCGAGCTGGGCCGTATCGCGCAAGAGGCTTTCCAGGGTGCTTACAACATCGATCCTGTCGAGTTCTCGGCACTTCAGGACGCCTATGCGTACAACTCTTACTACGCAGTGACCGAGGCGTGGCTCAAGAGCGGCCTGGGCATTGATATTTCGGGCCGCGCCGATTGCGTCAAGGGCATGGTGTGGAGCATTACCAACATGTGCGGCACCGGTGGCTGCAGGGATTTTTTCCGCTGGGCGAATCTTTCCAACGATATGTCCGATCGCGAGTTTGTGACGGCGCTTTCCAACAGCGTGGTCAATAACGTAGCGACCAAGTATTCGAGCCAACCCCAGTATCATGAGGGCTGGAAGAACCGCTACCGCAACGAGCTAAAGGACTGCTTGGTTTATATCGCTGAGGACGAGGCTGCCGCCGCGACGCCCGTGCAGCCCGAGCCCACACCGGCGCCCTCGCCGACACCTGATTCGAATGACGACTCGAGTGACGATGCCAACGATGACAGGATGGATGCGCCCTCGACCGATGCTGACGGTAATGGCTCTGCTGGTGGCACTACCAACGACGGCTCTACCTCGAACGGCTCCGATTCGAACGACTCTGCTGCGGGCGATTCGTCTTCAAGCTCTGCCGGCAATACGGATAGCGACGCTTCTGGTTCGACCGACGCTGACACCTCTAACTCATCTACCGGCTCGAGCGATTCGTCCGCTGACACCGGCTCTAACAGCGGCTCCGGCTCTGACGCAACCCCTGATTCCGATGCTTCCAAGGACGACTCGAATAAGGCGCCGGACGCTCCCGTTGCTTCGCCGGACAAGAAGCCTTCTTTCTCCGAGCAGCTTGGTTCTACGCTGGGTTCTTCGCTGATGGCTGGCGTCAATAACGGCTCGACTCAGAACAAGGACAACTCTGATCAGGCTTCCACGGAAAAGACCGAGGCCGCAAAGGGCGACCCCAAGGACAAGGCTTCCGAGAAGACCGAATCTGATAAGGGTTCTAGCTCTGAGGAGAAGGACGACAAGTCCACTCAGAAGAAGGACGAGGGTAAGAAGTCTGAATCTGAGGAGAAGGACAAGAACAAGGACAAGACCGAGGACGGAAAGCAGCAGGGCGAGGACAGCAGTAAGGGCAACACCGACAACCAGAACCAAGAGCAAAATGACTCCAAGACGGTGACCACTACAACCACCACTACAACGACTAAGACTTCGGGCGGTAACATGCCCAAGACAGGCGACCTTATCGTTATGGCGAGCCTTGCCAGCGCGAGCTTGGCCACGCTGGGCGCTACGTCCATCGTGAGCGGTAAGCATAAGCTCGATCAGCAGAAGAAAGCTTCTGGGGAGGACGGCTCGGAGGAGTAGCCTCTCGGTTGCCAGATAACTAAATAGTCGGGACGGGGCCCGGTGCGAATGTATCGGGCCCCGTTTTGTTGTGCAACGATTAGTTATGCCCCCTCACACCTCTTGTTGCTACCGTTGCCCGATATGTTCGCGCGGCGTCGTCGGTACGCGCGAGGCGGTCATTACAATTGGCATCGTGTTGCGATTTAGGGGGAACGTATTGGTGCCTGAACAGGCGAATAATGGTTGTGATGCCGGCTTTGGCGTGCGCTTGATCGGCTGTGCCGATGATGCGGTTTTGCCCATTGGCATGCACGACTATGCGGAGTCTCTGGGTTGCTGCACGCTGGTCGACAAGACCATGTTTATTGCCGATGTGTTGGACTGCGACGCGTCCGTTGTGGTGTGCTGTCGACCCGAGGGTTTTGGCAAGAGCATGAACTTGTCAATGCTCAGGGCTTTTCTGGAGCGTCCAGCGGTCGGTCGCGCCGGTCGGATCTCGTTTGTCGATGCTCAGATTTGGGATGCGGACAGCGGGCGTTATCGGGATGAGTACGCTTGCTATCCGGTGATATCGCTGGACTTTTCTGGCGCTGCGAGGCGTGGCGCCGCTATTGCCGACGTCGTGCGCGATACTCTTTCGGGCGAGTGCGCCCGCCTGCTGGCGCTTTTGGAGGCTCCGGATTTAGCTCGAGACAAGGTGCGTCACATCGAACGTGTTGCGCGTGGCGTGGCGAGCGCGGACGAGGTTGACTCGGTGCTCGGTGTGCTCATAGAGCTGCTGGAGATTGCCTGCGATGAACAGGTTGTATTGCTCGTTGATGGGTACGATGCGGCGTGGTCTCGCCGTGCGAGCGCGAGGGACGCTTCCGACGCCGATCCGGCAGAACTGCTTGACCGTGTGCTGTTTGACACCATTGCCACTGCGCGCGATTCGTTGCGGCTGACGTGTCTGATGGGGGAGTGTCCCGGTCCTGCCGAAGCGGCGCTTTCTTCGCGCGGCTGCTCGTATTGTTTGACGACGCCGCTTTCGACGTGGTGTGACCGTTGGTTCGGCTTTTTGGATGCCGAGGTCCAGGCTCTGTTGAATTATGCTGGGCGCGAGGAATACCTTGATGATGCGCGTGAATGGCTCGAGGGATATCGGTTTGGCAGGGCCTATTGCTCGAGTCCGGCGCGCGTGATCGGTTTTCTGGACCGAGGCTGCACGGCGCCTGTGCGCGCCGATCTGTATGGGTATGCCGATTGCCTGAGTAGGGTAGTTGCCGGGTGGAATCTCGACCGCCTTTCGGTCTTGTTTGATTTGCTCGAGGCCCATGGGTGCGCTGAGGTCCCGCTTTGTTTGGGCACTGCAGAGCCAGATGTCTCGCCTGACGATGGCATGTGGACGGCGCTGTATCTGTCCGGTTTTCTTACGACGGATATGACTGAGGAGCCAGAGCATGGCGATCGCCTCCGTGCTTTGCGATTGCCCAATAACGAGCTTCGCCAGGCCTTGCGTCTAGTGATTGTTGAGTGGTTTGAGTGCGCTGCCGAAGACATTCGAGACGTCGATGCGTTTCGCGACGGGCTGTGCCGTGGGAACGAGGATACCGTGAGGCGGGCGCTAAGCCGCATCCTGGGGGATGCGGGAATCGGTGAGACCGACCCAGATAAGCCGCTGCCATATCATCTGCTCTTGCAGGGGCTCTGCTTTGGCTTGCCGGGCTATGCCAATCCTGCCTCGAGGCGAAAGTGTGGCGCAGGTCGCTGGGACATCCAGGTTTTCCCTACGGGTGCTGTGTTCGACGTAGCAGATACGATTGGCATGCTGGACGAGCGTCCGCTGATAACGATCAATATGATGTATGACCCTGATGTGGATGCGCTAGGGTTGGAATTGCTGGCCGTGCAGTCGCTACTCGACATAGAGCGCGGCGGCATCGACGAAATCCGTGTGCCGCGACCCGGTGTGGGCCGCATGCGCTGGGGGTTCGGGTTTGATGGGCGTCGTGTGGCTACGGTGTGCCAGCGGCTTTAAGCGCCGAGGTGTTTCCGGCTTCCGTTACTCGGTGTCTTTCATGGGCGGCATGGGCTTCCAGTTGGGATCCTTGATGATCTTGCGGGCGTCCTTCATGCCTCGGCGCAGCGCCGGAATGCCGGTCTTAAAGCACTTGTCGACCGCGGCCAGGCGAATGAATTCCTTGCAGAAGGTCGCGGCATTGCCCAGGCGGAACAGCATGGGGTGGTAGTCACCGTAGATCTGCATATAGCGAGCGAGGAAGCCTCGGTTGCGCATGATGTAGTAGCGGTTGGTGTCGCTCGTGGAGTTGAGCTGGCGCTTGCCGGCGATATCCCAGTTAGAGACGGCGCGGGCGCGCTTGAGCCCCACGTCGGCGACCACGGCGGCGGGGAAGTGCTGGCTGGCCACGTAGCCATAGCAGGCATCGTCGCCGTAGATGAAAAAGCGCGCATCGGGCAGGCCTATCTTGTCGACTACGCGGCGCGAGAACAGGCCGCCTTCAAAGCACAGCTGGTTCATGGCACGGTAGCCCTCGGGTCCCAGGTCCCACTTGGCGACAGGGTTGGGAATGCCGAGCGAAAGGATGAGCTGGTACTGCCAAAAGAAAGCGCCGCCGTCAAAGTCTAGGCGCGAACCCTGGATGACATCGTAGCGGTCGGTCCACTTGGCAAGACGCTCGATGCCTTCGGGGATGACGAGCACGTCGTCGTCCATCACCCAGAACCACTGGGCGCCCAGGTCGTAGGCGCATTTAGTGCCGGCGGAGAAGCCGCCCGCACCGCCGCCGTTTTCGAGCTGCGGGGCGTAGATGACACGGTCGGTGCCGCCCTGCGCGTCGGGCTGCTCGGTGCCGGTGCCCCACAGGTTGGCCAAGCGCTCGTTGAATGCGGTGCACATGGCCTCGGTCTCGCGCGAATTCTCGTTATCGACAATTACGATGCGCCAAGGCGTTGCCGTGAGCCCGGTCATGGAGTCGAACAAGTTGGCCAGGAGTTCCTGGCGCTTGTACGTAACGACGACGATGGCGAGCTTATCGATGGGGGCGGGAAGGGTTGTAGGCATGGGGCAATATATCCTTTCACGCGCGGCGGGCGAGTGCTGCGCGGAAGCTATCGAATACGTCCTTGGGACTGTCTTATTGTAAAGGCTCGGCGCACCTTGACGGCAAGCTTTGAATAAAACGCAGGAACCTGCCACGGCTGTAGCGGCTTTAGCGTCTGACGGCAGCGTGTCTATTGCCGCTTGAGCTTGCGATAAGGCTTCTAGCTGCGTCGATGGTGAGAAGTGTCAGGGCAAAGACGATGCTAATGACGGTACCCGTGACGATACATATAACTGCCGGGCTGTTTTGGCTGACCAGTATGTTTGCGAGCAACGTATTGAAGACGGGACGCCACAGGCTACTGGTGAGCGACTGCATCACATAGAAACCGAGCGTGGCGGTCGATAAGGTGACGATGGCACCTGCAGTCCGCGAATTGCCTGAGGCACTGCGTCGGGTAGCCGCAAAGAGCAGGGAGGCGGCAGCGAGGGCAAACGAGATCAGCGAGGTCGATTTGTAGGAGAGGATTGTCATCGCCGTGAGGTTGTCGGTGAAGGAGAGTGCTCCTTCCAGGATGATGGTGAGCACCAAAACCGTTACGAGCGAGCGCATGCCCAAGGCGCCCACCCTGTCCGAATCCATGACATCGGTAACGTCGCGGAGCAGTCCGCCGATCAAAAACGCGACTACGTACGTGGTAGCGCTCATGAGCTTTTGGAGCCAAGAAAACTCGCCGGCGCTTGTCGCACTCATGGCGGCCAAATACCCGTTAGCAACGAATGCGAGGATGCTAACGGCGATGACCGTCGTCGTGTAGCTCTTCTGGGAGAGTCGACTCTTGGCCAGTCCAAACCATGGCGCCATGAAGACCGTGGCGGCATAGACCCAGATAAACTCAAGGCCTAGCGTGTACCAGTAGTGCGTATTGAGGGTAACATCGGGAATGGGTGAGACGACCGTGGACCACGCGAGCGCCAC
>CABUGR010000093.1 GCA_902491135.1 uncultured Collinsella sp.
CACGATGCGTGCCTGGCGCTCGCGTGCTGCCGCCTCGCGCTCGCGTGCCTCGGCAAGCAGCTGCTCCCACAGAGCGGCGTCGTGCAGCTGCCAGCCCTCAAAGCCCCAGCGCTCGCGTGCGGCGCCCGGGGCGCGGTCAGTCAGAATGTTCACGGCCTCCAGCAGCAGGCCGCCGCCGGCGCACGAGGCATCGACCAGCGTGGGCAGGGCCTCGTTCTCGTAGTCGTCGGCCGTCAGCTCGCGCTCGCACAGTGCGGTCCAGCCGACCTGCGCCAGCACCAGAGCGGCGTAGTCGGGGCGCAGCACGCGAGCGCCCTCGCCGGCGCGGGTCGCTGCGGGCGGCAGGCGTTTGAACAGCGGGTCGCCTGAAAGGTCCAGGCTGATGCTCGCGCGGCGCTGGCGCAGCGAAAGCAGCAGGTGAACGTCGGGGTCGGCGGCATCGACATCGGCGCGACGCCCCGTGGTCTCGGCCAGACGGTCACACAGCGCGTCCTTGGCGCGCAGGGCCGAGAAGCGCGTGTTGCGCAGCTGCTCGGTCACGCCGCGGGCGGTGATGGCGATGGTTGCTCCGGGGCGGACAATGCTCTCCCAGGCGATGTCGTAAACGCCGTCGTACAGCCCATCGGCATCCTGCGCCTCAAAGCGCCCGAGTACCACGAACACGCGGCTCGCCAGGCGCGACCACAGACAGGCGCGGTAGCCTTCTTCGAGCTCGCCCTCAAATGTAGCGCGGCCCTTCAGCCGGCGAACATGCGAAAGCCCGAGGCGTTTAAGCTCATCGGCGAGTGCGGACTCAAAGCCCTCGGGGCAGCTTGCGTAAAATTCCATGGGTGACCTCTCTGGTTGCGTCGCTCCATTATATGATGGATGTTTCGTTTGCCCTTATCCTCGAAAGGAACCCATATGATTGATGCGTGTCCCGAACCCGCTGTGCTCTTTTTTGACGTGGACGGCACGCTAACGTCGTTCGATCCCGACGATATGACCGATAAGGACTTTTCGGCGGTTCGCCCCTCGCAGGCGGTGATCGAGGCGTTTCATCGTCTGCGCGACGCAGGGCACAAGGCGTTTATCTGCACGGGTCGTCCCTTGTGGCTGATTGCCGATGGCCTGCGCGCGCTGAACCCGGCGGGTGTCGTTGCCATGGCGGGCGCCACGCTCGAGGTCGAGGGTCGCGTGGTGCATGAGGACTGCTTTGACGAGGACGTTATCGAGGAGCTTGCGCGCCGTATGGCCGCGGCAGGGATTGAGGCCTTTTTCGAGACCAACGTGGCTACTTTTGCCCTGGAACCCGCGGGTGTTGAGCAGTCGTCTCTGATCGGCACTTCTGTGGTGCACAACGCCGAGGAGATGCGCGTCGACGGCAGTCTGCGCGTGGGCAAGGTATGCCTCAATGTGCCCAGTTTGGCTCGCGTAGCCAATGATGACGGCTTTATCGATTGCGAGTTTGAGCTGTGCAACACCGGTGGCCAGAATCGCGAGCTGAGCCCCAAGGGCATTGACAAGGGCGTGGGCGTTGCGCGAGCGCTGGCGTATCTGGGCCGCGAGGGAAATGCGCGCACCTTTGGCTTTGGCGATTCGGGCAACGACCTGGGCATGCTCGCCGCCGTCGAGACAGCCGTGGCCATGGGTAACGCCATGCCCGAGGTCAAGGCGGTCGCCGACTACGTGACCGACGATGTCGCACACGACGGTACCGTCACAGCGATGCAGCATTTCGGCCTCATCTAATGAATCCCGCGTTCTGACGTTTGCTCAAACTGCGACTCTTTGCTTTTGCATGCTCAATCGATTTATCAATCCAAACACTGAGGTGTTTATACCGTTCGCCGAGAAGATAAAAACCCGCAGTTCAAGCCTTGATAAACACAGGTAAAGTGTTTAGCAGCTTACCGGCCGTATGCAGACGAAAGGAATCAGGCAGATGGCAATCAAGGTGTTCGCTGACGGTGCAAACCTCGAGGGCATGCTCGACATGTACGAGAACGGCAACGTTCAGGGTTTCACGACCAACCCGTCCCTTATGAAGAAGGGCGGCGTGACGGATTACCGCGCGTTTGCCAAGGAGGTCCTGGCCCATATCACCGATGTGTCCGTCTCGTTTGAGGTCTTTGCCGACGACGTCGAGACCATGGAGGTCGAGGCGTGCGAGATCGCTACCTGGGCCGAGAACGTCTACGTCAAGATTCCGTGCGTGACTACCAAGGGCGAGTCCACCGCCGAGCTGGCGCGCAAGCTTTCCGCCGACGGCATCAAGGTCAACGTCACTACTATCTTTACGCCTACGCAGGTCGATGAGATGGTCGAGGCCGTTGACACCGAGACGCCGTCCATCATTTCGCTCTTTGCCGGTCGCATCGCCGATACCGGTGTCGATCCCATTCCGTTTATGACGGAGTCGGTCAAGAAGGCCGCCGCAAAGCCCAACTGCGAGGTCCTGTGGGCGTCCACGCGCGAGCTCATCAACATTTACCAGGCCGAGGCCTGCGGTTGCCAGATCATCACGGTACCCAACAGCATCCTGGCCAAGCGCAAGAACATTGGTCGCGACCCGTACGAGGTCTCGCTCGATACCGTGCGCGGTTTTGCCAAGGATATCGCCGCTTTGGGCTTCCATATTCTGCCGTAACGCGAACACTGGCTACGCCGCGGGCTGCTCGCCCCGGCCTTTCCTTTCCCTATCGCTCACGCGCTTCGCGAGGGTCGCGCTAGGCAAAGGAAAGGCCGGGGCTGCCGACACGAGCTTGCCAGCAAGTTGGCGCTTGGCTTCCATATCCTGCCGTGGGCAAAGGTACCCCCGCCTGCGCCGTGCAAAATTGAGAGTATTCAGCAAGGTAAAGGTCTTTATCAGTTAACCGAAGCATGGAACGGCCCCCGTTTTGGCTCTGACGACGCTAAAACGGGGGCTGTTTTTTGCTTTTTCGTCTCTGAGGGGCATCCGGAACGGTGGAATTTGCAGAATACTCGCGATTTTGCACATCGCTACAGGGGGTACCTTTGCTTTGGCGGTTTACTTGCCCTGCACCATGGTGAGCGAGATCTTCTTGCGGTCGCGATCGACCTTTTCCACCCACACCTTTACCGTGTCGCCGACGCGCACCACGTCGCTCGGGTGCTTGACGAAGCGGTTGGCCAGCTTGGAGATGTGCACGAGGCCGTCCTGGTGCACACCCACGTCGACGAAGGCGCCAAAGTCGACGACGTTGCGCACCGTGCCCTTGAGTTCCATGCCGGGCTCCAGGTCGTCGATGGAAAGTGCCGAGCGGCTAAAGGCCACCTCGGGCGCGTCGTCGCGCGGGTCGCGGCCGGGCTTCTTGAGCTCGTTGACAATGTCGATGAGCGTCAGGGTGCCGCAGTCCAGGTCGCTTGCCAGCGCCGAGATGCTGCCCAGGCGGCGCTCGATGTCGGGCACGCCGCCGCGGCTGAGCTCGCTTGCTTTAACGCCGGCGCGTTCCAAGACGGACGTGGCCACCTCGTAGCTTTCGGGGTGGACGCTCGTTGCGTCGAGCGGGTTCTTACCGCCGCTAATTCGCAAAAAGCCTGCAGCGTTGAGATATGCCTTGGGTCCCAGCTTGGGGACCTTCTTGAGCTGGCGGCGATCGGTGAAGGCGCCGTTTTCCTCGCGGAAAGCCACGATGTTCTTGGCCACGCTCGGCGTGATGCCCGAAACGTATCCCAGCAGGCTCGCGCTCGCGGTGTTGACGTCGACGCCCACGCGGTTGACGACGTCCTCCACCACGTGGCCCAGGGTGCGCGAGAGCTCGGCCTGGTCAAGGTCGTGCTGGTACTGGCCCACGCCGATGGACTGGGGCGGAATCTTGACGAGCTCTGCCAGTGGGTCCTGCAGGCGGCGGCCCAGGCTCATGGCGCCGCGCACGGTGACGTCCAGGTCGGGATACTCCTGGCTCGCGAGCTCGGAGGCGGAGTACACCGACGCGCCGGCCTCGTTAACAATGGTGTATCGCAGCCCAGGCGCCTGCTCGGCAATGAACTCCGAGACGACTTCCTCGGTCTCGCGGCTGGCGGTGCCGTTGCCGATGACGATGGTGTTGACGCCGTCCTTTTTGACGAGGCGGGCGAGCTCGCGCTTGGTGCCGGCGACGTCGTGGCGCGGCTTGGTGGGGTAGACCACGCCGTGGTCGAGTAGCTTGCCGGTCTCGTCCATGACGGCGACCTTGCAGCCGGTGCGGTAGCCCGGATCGAGCGCGAGCACGCGGGCGCCGCGCACGGGGCGCGCCGAGAGCAGGCCCTCGAGATTCTTGGCAAAGACGTTGATGGCCTCGGTCTGGGCGCGAACGGTGAGCTTGGCGCGGGCCTCGCGCTCCAGCGAGGGGGCCATGAGGCGCTTGTAACCGTCGGCGATGGCGGCGTCAAAGACGGGCGCGAAGACGCCCTGGCGTCGGGGCCAACGGCTGCCGAGGCGTGCCGTGGCGGCGGCGCCGTCGACGTTCACGCGCACGCGGAGCTTGCCCTCGCGCTCACCGCGGTCGATAGCCAGCACACGGTGGTTGGGGATGCGGCGCAGCGGCTCATCATAGCTGTAGTACGGCTCGTAGGGAGTCTTCTCGGCGGGGTCGGTCGCCTCGACGACGATATCGGCGGTGTTTTGCGTAAAGGCGCGCAGGTCGGCGACGTTCTCGGGGTCCTCGGCCACCGTCTCGGCCACGATGTCCGCCGCGCCGGCGAGCGCCTTTTCGGGCGTGTCGAAGCCGGCCTCCTCGTTGACGTATGCCGCGGCAGCGTCGAGTGCGCTGCCCTTGGCCGAGGCCTGCATGATGATCATGTTGGCAAGCGGCTCCAGGCCGGCCTCGTGGGCCTTCTGCGCGCGGGTCATACGCTTTTTGCGGTAGGGCTTGTAGAGGTCCTCGACACGCTGGAGCTGCGTGGCCTCGCGAATCTGTTGTTCGAGCTCGGGCGTAAGTTTGCCCTGGGCGTCGATGAGCAGAATGACGTCCTCTTTGCGCTGCTCAAGATTGCGCAGGTAAGACAGGCGCTCGTCGAGTGCGCGCAGGGCGACGTCGTCCATGCCGCCCGTGGCTTCTTTGTGGTAGCGCGAGATAAAGGGGATGGTGTTGCCCTCGTCGATGAGCTTGACGGCCGCCTCGATATTGGCGGCCTTAAGGTTGAGCTCGCGGGCGAGCTGGGCGATAAGATCCATGGGACTCCTTGCGTTTAAGGTGCGTTTGCAACACAGGGCTACCAAGGATACCACCCGTCCCAAAAGGCTGTTTTGGGGCCGCGCCACGAAAACGGCCTATCTACTACGTTTGAACCGTATGGGTCGACCATCCCCCGGTTTTCCGAGAATGCGCAAGCCGTCTACCTGCGCTTTTGATTTTAGGAAATTCGGCATGGTTGAGGGTGGTCGGCTAAACGTAGTAGATAGGCCCATTTCGTGGCGCACGAACCAAGCTGAGGCGCAAAATGGC
>CABUGR010000094.1 GCA_902491135.1 uncultured Collinsella sp.
TGGCCAACGCGATCATCCTGCCGCACATGCTTCGCGCTTATGGTGACGCCGCCGCCCCCAAGCTTGCCGATCTTGCTCGCATGGCGGGCATTGCGCCGGCTACCGCGCAGGACAGTCTTGCGGCCGAGGCCTTTATCGATTGGGTCGACCGCATGAACGCCGCCTTGGGCATACCCAAATATGTGACGGGCATTCGCCGCTCCGACATTTCCGAGATGGCGGCGCATGCCGATGCCGAGGCCAATCCCCTGTACCCCGTTCCGCTTCTAATGGACCGCTTGGAGCTCGAGCATATGTACGAAGTCGTTGCAGGTGGTATGTTTGAGAGCGAGAATTAGGAGGGCCCATGAACACCGCGGAAATTGCGCGCATCGTCGGCGATCAGCGCGCCTACTTTAAGACGCACGCTACGTTTGATGTTGATGCTCGACGTCGCGCGCTCGCGAGTTTACGCGATGCGGTGCGGGCCCACGAGGCCGATATCGCCCATGCGCTCAAGACCGATTTGGGAAAGTCGCATGACGAGGCCTATATGTGCGAGATCGGCACGTCGCTTTCCGAGATTCGTCATCAGATTGCGCATGTGGCCCGATGGAGTCGTCCGCGCCTGCGTCCGTGTGACCTCGCTAACGCCGTGAGCGTGTGCAAAACGCAAGCCGTGCCCTATGGCGTCACACTCATCATGGCGCCTTGGAACTATCCGTTTTTGCTGACGCTCGAGCCGCTCGCTGGCGCCCTTGCCGCGGGCAATACCGTGGTCATCAAGCCGAGCGCCTATGCTCCGGCATCGAGCGCGGTGCTCAGGCAAATCTGTGATGAGGCATTTGATCCGTGCCTGGTGACGGTTGTCGAGGGCGGGCGCGCCGAGAACGAAGCGTTGCTCGATGAGTGCTGGGACAAGATCTTCTTTACCGGTAGCGTTCCGGTTGGCAAGCTCGTCATGGAGCGCGCAAGTAAAAACCTTACGCCCGTGACGCTTGAGCTGGGCGGAAAGAGTCCCTGCATCGTGGATGCGACGGCAAACTTGAAGGTCGCGGCACGGCGCATCGCCTTTGGTAAATGGCTCAACGTGGGGCAGACCTGCGTGGCGCCCGACTACCTGCTGGTCGATACGCGCGTGCACGACGAGCTGCTGGGCCTCATCAAGGAGGAGGTCCGTCGCATGTTTGGCGAACATCCACTCGACAATGAGGATTACGGACATATCGTCAATGCTAAGCATTTTGCGCGCGTGCGCGGGCTGATCGATCCCGATAAGGTCGTGCTGGGAGGCACGGCGCGCGAGTCGTCGCTCAAGATTGAGCCGACGATCCTAGACGGCGTGGCCCCCGATGACGCCGTGATGCAGGAGGAGATCTTCGGTCCCATCTTGCCGGTGCTGACGTTTGAGAGCCTAGACGAGGCCGAAGCGTTTATTACGGATCGTCCGACGCCGCTGGCCCTGTATATCTTTAGTCAGGACCGCGCAGTTCAGCAGCGCTTCGTGCGTTACGTGCCCTTTGGCGGTGGCTGTGTCAACGACACGATCATGCACTTGGCTACGAGCCATATGGGCTTTGGCGGCATGGGCGCGAGCGGTATGGGGCAGTACCATGGACGCGAGAGCTTCGATACGTTTAGCCACAAGAAGAGTATCGTGAACAAGGCAACTTGGCTGGACGTGCCGTTTCGGTATGCGCCCTACGCAAGCTGGAAGCACAAGTTCGTGCGCATGTTTGTGCATTAGAAAAGGGCGCAGGTAATACGAACAAGTGTTCCTATTACCTGCATTTTGCGTTAGACTACTGTTATGGAGCACGGATGGGCCAACTCCCTTTAGAAGGGATTTGGTATGAACGTAAGCGATGTTATTTCGTTATTGGCGTTGTTGATTGCGGCTATCGAACTCGGTCTGTTTATCGGCCGAATGAAATAGCCGCCCCCGCGTAAGCGAAGACGGCCACTTCTCACGATGAAAACGTGTATCGGAGTTGGCAAGACCCGCGGCAACGGGTGCCATCCGTGTTCCTATCTTATCTGCAAGCGTTCTGTCGCGCAAGCGTTGAGGCAAACGATTGAAGGACGCAGACAGGATGTATTTGTGTCCGCACGGGACCGTAGACTTCTCAATAAGGTTACACACCGGTTTATCCGGCCGTTAGAGGAGCTGCTATGTACGAGCCTTCGCGTGTTCTTCTGTCGTTTCATATCGCAGGATTTCAATATGCCGACGGCGCTTTGGTCCTAGGCGATCTTAAAGCGGGCGATAAACTGACACTGTGTGCCGAGCGCGATAATCCCCATGATCCCGAGGCAGTTGCGATCTACTATGGCAAGACCAAACTTGGCTACGTTCCGGGAAACGAGGTCGGTCCACTGTCCTTGATGATGTATTACGGCCACGAGGACGTGTTTGAGGCCCGCGTGCAACAGGTTGCCCCCGAGCGCAGCCCGTGGCACCAGGTGCGCGTTGGCCTCTATGTGGTGGATGCCCGCTAATCGGTAAGGGAGGCTGCCATGCTTGACGACGATGACCTGTTCGATTTGACGGATGATCCGTTTGAGTGGGATATGCTACTCGATGACGATGAGCTGGAGCAGGATCGCAAAAAGCAAAAGGATAAGAACGCCCAGGGCAAAGGTTCGAATAAAAAGGACGAGTGCCGCCGCGGACTGTTCGGCGGGCTCTTTGGCTAACCGCCGCATCGCTGTGTCTGTATACTTAGCACGAGTTGGATGCATTGCGAAATGAGGGCATAGACGATGATGTGGTTTACCGCCGACCTGCACCTGGGCGATACGAATATCTTGCACGACATGGATCGACCGTTTGATTCGGTCGAGGAGATGAACCGCAAGGTCATCGATGCCATCAATGAGTGCGTGGCTGCGGACGACCGCCTCTATATCCTGGGAGACTTTACGTATCGCTTGCCCATGGCGGAGGCGGTGCGCCTGCGCGAGCGTATCGAATGCAAGAATGCGACGCTCATCCGCGGTAACCATGACGGCGACTGGGAAGATCCCGACGCCCCGCAAATTTGGGAAGACGTGCGCGATTACCTGGAGATTGCTCCCGGCTATGCCAAGGGTCATCGTCTGGTGATGAGCCACTACCCCATGCTCAGCTGGAACGGCAAGGCACGTGGCGCCATTATGCTGCATGGGCATATCCACAGCAGGGGTGACCGCACCAACGCACGCAACCGCGATCGCGAGCGCCCCATTTACCGCTACGATGTGGGCCTCGACGCCAATGACTACAAGCCCGTAAGTCGTGATCAAATCCTCGGCTATTTTGGACTGTAATTCTCGAACCACCACAAAGGGGACAGGCACCTTTGTGGTGGTTCTGGCGCCGTTGCCATTATGGCGGCGGCGCCTTTTTTGTCCGCGCGGCGCGGTAGAGTATAGTCGGTTGAAATTTGCGTCCATCGAGGAGCTGCCATGAATGAGATCAGGTGCCCGCATTGCGGCGAAGTCTTTAAGGTCGATGCGTCCGGCTATGCGGATATCGTCAAGCAAGTACGCGATGCCGAGTTTTCGCGCGATCTGGATGAGCGTGTGAGGGCAGTCCAGCGCGAGGGCGAGCAGGCGCTGGAGCTTGAGCGCTCGCGTTCGACGGCTGCTTTGCAGGAGGCAGAGTCTCAGCGCAACGCTCAGCTCGTTGAGCAGAAGAACGCTGCGGCTCAGCAGCTGGCACAAGAGGTCGCCAAGCGCGATGCCGAGCTTGCCGAGTTGCGCGCCAAGCTCGAGGGCGCTGTCGCAGAGCGCGAGAGCGCAAGTCAGCGTGCGGCGGTTGAGGCCCGTGCCGATGCTCAGAAGGAGAATGCCGAGCTTCAGCGCGAGATCGACAATTTGCGTGCGCAGCTGGGACGCAAAGATGACGAAGCCAAGCTTGCCGAGTCGGCGGCGCGCAACGCTGCTCAAAACGACTTAGCTGCACGTGATGCTCAGATTGCCAAGCTGCAGGCCAGGCTTGCAGCGGCTGACAAGGCCCAGGAGATGGCGCTTGCCGCTGCCGCGGCAGAGTCGCAGCGTGAGCTCGATGCCGCTCGCAGCGAGGCCGAGCGCGTGCTTGCTGACTACCGCGCGACGGTACAAGAGAAGTTTTCCGCCGCAAAGGCACAATCTGAGCAAGAGGCCGAGGGTCTGCGTGCCCAGCTGCGCGAGCAGGAGCTGATGGCAAAAATGAACTTGTCGGAGGCAGTCGCGGCGGCGGAACGAGAGCGCGATGAGGCGCGTGCCAAACTGACGAGCGAGCTGGCGGTGCGCGATTCTCGCGAGGAGCAGGCCAAGGCGGCACACGAGCTCGAGCTTGCGCAGGCCAAGCGCGCGAGCGATGACCTGATTCGCTACAAGGACGAAGAGATTGAGCGTCTTAAGGACATGAAGGTCCGCCTGTCCACCAAGATGGTGGGCGAGTCGCTCGAGCAGCACTGCGAGACCGAGTTCAATCGCCTGCGCATGACGGCGTTTCCCAATGCATATTTCGAGAAAGATAACGATGCATCCGAGGGCACCAAGGGCGATTTTATCTTCCGCGAGTGCGACGCGAGCGGTAACGAGGTCATCTCGATTATGTTCGAGATGAAAAACGAGAACGACGAGACCGCGACCAAGCATAAAAACGAGGACTTCTTTAAGAAACTCGATCACGATCGTCGCCAGAAAGGCTGTGAGTACGCGGTGCTCTGCACACTGCTCGAGCCCGAGAGCGAGCTCTATAACGCAGGGATAGTCGACGTGAGCTATCGCTACGAGAAGATGTACGTGATTCGCCCGCAGTTTTTCATTCCCATGATTACACTTCTTCGCAACGCCGCCATGGGTTCGCTGCGCTATAAACAGGAGCTAGCGGAGTATAAACAGCAGAATATCGACGTTACGAACTTCGAAGCCAAGATGGAGAAGTTCAAGAACGATTTCGGCCGCAACTACGAGATCGCGAGCCGCAAGTTTCAAACGGCGATCGATGAGATCGACAAGACGATTAGCCATCTGCAGAAAACCAAGGAGGCGTTGCTGTCCTCCGAGAACAATCTGCGCCTAGCCAACAAGAAAGCCGACGATCTTACCATTCGCAAGCTCACCTGGGGTAACAAGACCATGAAGGTGGCGTTTGACGAGGCGCGCGGGGCTGCGACGGAGACAAACGATGAGCCCGCCGAGGCGGATTCATATGAGGTCGAGGATGCCGAGTAAGGCATAGCATATAGTGCAAAAGTGGGGCCGCTGGCGATGTTACCAGCGGCCCCACTTCATTTCGTTCCAGTATGTTCGGCTAGTCCTCGAGCAGGTCCTCGATAAAGCCGACGCGATAGTTTTTAAAGATGACCTCGCCACCGTCTTGCGTGGCGTCCAGATCGACATCGCCCATGATGCCAAAGTCGTGGTCGCCGTCCTCGTCGGCAAAGATCTGGTGCACGTGCCATACGTGCGC
>CABUGR010000095.1 GCA_902491135.1 uncultured Collinsella sp.
CAAGGGGGACACTCATGAAGAACACTCAGCTGCTGCTGATTAACGATATGTGCGGCTACGGCAAGGTCGCGCTTTCCGCCATGCTGCCGGTGCTGTCGCACATGGGTTACCGTATCCATAACCTGCCGACGGCACTTGTGTCCGATACGCTCAACTATCCCAAGTTCTACATCCACGATACCACGGAGTACGTGCGTCAGAGTCTTGCCATCTGGGAAGAGCTCGGCTTTGAGTTCGACGCCATCTCGACCGGCTTTATCGTGACCGAGGAAGAGACGCGCATCATCTCGGACTTTTGCCACCGTCGTGCGCAAAAGGGCACCAAGGTGTTCGTCGACCCCATCATGGGCGACAACGGCAAGCTCTATGCGGGCGTGCCCGAGTCCACGATTGGCCTTATGCGGCATCTGCTGGAGTGCGCAGACTACGCGGTGCCCAACTATACCGAGGCATGTCTGCTCACCGATACGCCTATCGCCGAGCAAATCACGCCCGACGAGGCCCGCGCCCTTGTGGACGCCGTGCGCGAGCTGGGTGCCAAGTCGGTGGTCATTACGAGCGCCGTGGTCAATGGCACGAACGCGGTTATCGGTTACGACCATGTGGCGGGGGAGTACTTTACGATTCCCTTTGAGCTCATTCCGGTTTATTTCCCGGGCACGGGCGACACGTTCTCGGCGGTGCTCGTCGGCCGCGTTATGGCAGGCTGGAGTCTGCAGCGCGCGACGTCCGATGCCATGCGCGTGGTGGCAGAGCTTATCGAACGCAATGCCGACCAAGAGGACAAATCGGCCGGCCTTCCCATCGAGGCTTGCCTGGATGTGATCGACCATGAGTAACGCCGGCGAGGGCGGCATCAGGCCTGCGGGCGAGAGCAAGCCGCTCGGCGCGTCGCGTGGCAAGCGTCCGCGTATCCGCGTGAGCTGCGTGGACCAGCTGGGTGCGTGCCGTTGTCACCATGGTCACAAGCCCGGCGACGTCTTCGACTTCGACCGGGACCGCGGCAGGATGTGCGCCATGGCCTGTCACGTGGGCTTTCCCTATATCGATATCCTGCGCTATGGCGGGACCGTGCCTGGCAACGAGCCCGGCACGGCAAAGTTCTGCTGCCCCGAAGTCGATACACTGAACGTCTGGCTTGCCAAGATCGTTGACGAGTAGTCGAGCGCAATGTGTCAAAGGGACAGCCCCTTTGACACATTCGCCGGTGGTGCCCCTTCTTTTGCTTATAATCTCAAATCTCTGCATTTCATCCGATTTTAGGTTCTAAAAATTCTGCGTTTCATCGATAATCAAGCATATAAAACTTTGCATTTCATTCGATAACACCGAGGGGAGAGCCTATGCTGCGCAGGAAAATAGCGGCAGAGCTGGAGCGTTGGCTGAAGTCTTCCGAGCAAAAGGCCTTGTTCATTACGGGTTCTCGCCAGATTGGCAAAAGCTATTCGATTCGCGCATTTGGCAAAGCCAACCATGCAACCTACATCGAGCTTAACCTCATGGAAAACCGCCAGGCAAAAGATGCTCTTCTCGAGGCGCGGAATGCCGATGATTTCATCAGCAGGGTGACGCTTCTTTCGGGAAAGTCGATTGCACCAGGCAAAACGCTCGTGTTTATCGATGAGGTCCAAGAGGCCCCCGACATCATGACGATGGCAAAGTTCCTTGTTGAGGACGGGAGGTGCCGCTGGGCGTTTTCGGGGTCAATGCTCGGGACTCAGTTCAAGGGCGTCAGGTCCTATCCCGTGGGGTATGTTCGCGAGCTTAGGATGTTCCCGCTCGATTTTGAGGAGTTTTGCTGGGCAATCGGGGTGAGCGAGGGGGCTCGTCAAACGATACGTGACGCGTGTATCAGCGAGAGGCCCATTCCTGATTACATTCATGACGCGATGATGGCAAACTTCAGGACCTATACCGTTGTCGGCGGAATGCCGGAGGTCGTGCAGCGTTTCCTTGACACGCGGGGCGACCTTGCCTCTGTTCGTCAGCTGCAGTCAGAGCTCAACGAACAGTACCGGCGGGATATCTCCAAGTATGCAAGCGGGCGAGCCCTTCAGGTGCAGAGCATCTACGATCAGCTCCCTATTATGCTCGAGGGCGAAAACAAGCGCTTCGTGCTCAATTCCATTGACCCCAAGGCTCACTACGAGAAGTATCAGCGAGATTTTGTATGGCTTGTCGATGCCGGCGTTGCTCTCAAAGCCGATATCGTAACCGAGCCAAAATCGCCCCTGCTCAAGACGGCACGACCATCGCAGTTCAAGCTATATCAATCGGATACGGGCATGTTGATGGCGCGCTACCCCGTTGGAGTCGCCCAAGCGGCGTATCTTGATAGCAAGGAGCCCAACCTGGGCGGCATTTACGAAAACGTGGTGGCCCAGCAGCTGGCTGCCCAAAATCGCCAGCTTTACTACTATCAGACAAAAAAGCGCGGTGAAGTGGACTTTGTGGTCGATGGGCCGGATGGGACGGCTGTTCCGATCGAGGTTAAATCGGGCTCCTATTACCACGCGCACGCTGCGCTCGGTCATGTGCTTGATACGGCTGAATATGGCGTAAGGCTCGGGATTGTTTTCTCGAGAGGCAACGTTGAGCGCAACGGAGCGGTTCTCTATTTGCCGCTATATGCGACCTGGGCCCTTTCGGATGTTTTGGGCGACTCCTGTGCCGAGGGGATAAAGTTGGAGGTCAAGCCGGTCTAGGGCTAGTCCCGGATGTGACAAAGGGACAGTACCTTTGCCACATTCATAAGCGTGGATTTATGAGCGTGGATTTTCTCCCACCGAGATAACGAGCGTGGATTTTCTTCCGTTTAGAGCGCACTCGAACGCTCAAAGTGGGAGAAAATCCACGCTCGTTTTATGCCGATGGCGTGGCCCGTGTGTCCGCGCCGCCCGAGCGCCTACAGCTGCTCAAGCATAGCGGTGCAACCGGCGAGTACATCGCGGTAGGTGGCGTCGAAATTGCCGGTGTACCAGGGATCGGCCACGTCGCCGGGGCGATCGGTCCAATCGAGCAAGCGCGTAATCTTGACGTCGGGGTCGTCGCCAAAAATGCGACGCAGGCCGCGCGCGTTCTCAGCATCCATATATACAATGTGGTCCCAGTCGCCATACTCCGCGCGACGCACCTGGCGGGCACGGTGCGCGACGACGGGAATCCCGACTTCGCGTAGTTTGGCAACGGTGCCGTGGTGTGGCGGGTTGCCGATCTCCTCGGTTGAGGTCGCTGCGGAATCAATGACAAACTCGCCCATGCGCCCAGCGCGGTGCACCAGCTCGGTAAACACCGACTCAGCCATCGTCGAGCGGCAGATGTTTCCATAGCAGATAAAAAGAATGCGTTGCATGAGCGGCTTCCTTTCTAGGCGGTCGCGCAGGGCTTACAGACTGCTCTTGAGGCAGTTTGCTCCAATAAAGCCCGCTGCGTACAAGGGGAGGTGGCGCAGCTCGCGCCCGTCATCGGTTTCGCTGCGGGAAAAATTGTTCTCGGACAAAATGTAGGCATATGGCGATCGGGCTTTGTCCATAAACGACCCGAGGGTTCTCGCGCGCACGTTACGTGCGGACTTTACTTCGACGGGCACAATTTCCATACGGTCGGTCTGAAGTAAAAAATCGAGCTCGCCGGTCGTCTTCCAAGACGACGGCGGCACCCAGTAATACGTCTGCAAGCTATTGCCCGAAAATGCTTGCATGACCGAGTTTTCCGCCAGGGCGCCTCGGAAGTCGGAAGATAGCGCTATGGCGGAATCCTCTTTGAGGTCGAGCCAGAGCCGCGGGTTGATGCCGAGTTTGTAGAACATGAGGCCGGTATCGAGAAGATAGACCTTAAAGAAACTTCCATCTTCGTCGTCGAAGGGAACGAGGGGAGGCTCGATGCCTTCGGTCAGGTTGTTGACCGATATGATGCCGGCGCCTTCGAGCCAGTCGAGCGGCTCGATAAGCTTGGCGCGACGGCCTCCGCGTTCGACCTCGGAGTACTTGAATTTTTTTGTGGACGATCTCAGCAGCTGGGACGGAATGGAGCGCCAGACCTTGCGCGCCGCCACGCCGCTGATCCCGTTTTCGGGGTCGGTCATATCGGCGGTATAGGTCTCGTCGATTTCGCGCTGCTCGACGCGCGCATCCTCGATGGATAACGTCTTGCGATATGCGTTGACGGCGGCGGGCATGCCGCCCACGATCTGGTATCGATGAAACAGGCTGAGCGCGGCTTGGTGCGCGGCGTAGGTCTCGAGCGTGCCGGCGTGGGTACGAATGGCATTGGCCATCTGCTCCTCGTCGAGCGCCCAGAGAAACTCCTCGAACGACATAGGATGCATGGTCTCTTGACGAACGCCGCTGGGAAAAGGCAACTTGCGCTTGCGCGTGGCGACGCCGAGCTGACTGCCGGTCGCGCATATGCGCCAGCCCGAACCCGAAAAAAAGCGAAGCGAGTTGAGCGCCCGTTCGCAGAGCTGCACCTCGTCAAACAGGATGAAGGCGGTTTCTTTGCGAATGGGGGTGCGTTTATAGTCTGAGATTCGCGCCACGATGGCGTTAACGTCGTCGGTGGGACAGTCGAACAGCGGAGCGATCAGCTCAAGATCGGTCTGAAAGTCGAGTTTGACAAACGCATCGCCGGCGATTCGTCTGCCGATTTCCTCGGCAACGTACGTTTTGCCTACGCGTCGCGCACCACGGATGAGGAGGGGGCGCGACGCGTCCTTTGTCGCCCATGATTCGATAACGGATTCGATTGATCTGCGCATGGGGCCGCCTTTCCAATTTCGTGTACTTCAGATACATAGTTTAGTACGATTTCATGTACTTGGAATACACGAAATAGTAGAAAAGTGTGTATCTGAAGTACACGAAATTGCACTGCTGGAGCTTGCAGGCGGATAAACACTACTCGTATGGGACGGTTTTCACCGGTTGCTCGCCACCTTGGGCTATGTTCGCCCCTATGCCTGCATCCGGGGCTGTGCAGATTGACGACGGCGCTCCCAGCGAGCTAACTTAATCGTCACCAGCGTGAGCGCCCAGGCCACAAGCGAGAACGCGGCGCCCACTGCACCCACGTACGCAATGCCAATGCTGCTTAC
The DNA here is from genome assembly GCA_902491135.1 of uncultured Collinsella sp. GTDB lineage: Bacteria > Actinomycetota > Coriobacteriia > Coriobacteriales > Coriobacteriaceae > Collinsella. The sequence goes on from CABUGR010000095.1 coordinate 5,093, forward strand.
CACGGCGCCGCCCACTGCGGTGCCAAACGAGATGCCGACGTTAAACGCCATGGGCTCAACCGAACTTGCGAGTACCATCGACTTGGGATGGCGGCTGCGTGCCACGTCCATAAAGTGCGTGATGCATGAGACCGAGAACAGGTACATGAGCATCGCCAGGCTAAAGACAAAGACCAGCGCGAGCGGCATGGCGGCGCCCACGGCAAACAGCCCGAGCAGTGCCGCCGCCTGCAGCACAAACGTAACCAGCAGCGCCTTCATGCCAAAACGC
>CABUGR010000096.1 GCA_902491135.1 uncultured Collinsella sp.
CAAGGGGCTTCGGCCTTTGCTTTCTCGCTGCAGGCGTAACGCAACTTATCGATTCTCGATGCTGCCGATATTCTTGAGCTCGATGGAGATGAGGCCGTTGGGCTCGTTGACGAACTCGATGTATTCGGAGTTCGAACCCATCTCTGCCGGGAAGCTGATCTCGATACCCGTGTCGGTACGAATCTTATGATTGCGCACCGCCGCGCGTTCGACCTGCTTGCGCTCCACGGGCACACGCTCAGGCACCTTCTCCTCGGTCAGTGCCGCGCGCACGCTCTCCTTGATGACCGGTTCGTCTTCAAAAACCTCATCGACGATATCCCAAGGCGGCAGCTCCTCGTCATCCTCAACCTTCTCGGCAACGGCAGCCTTAACCTTAGCGAGCGCTACAGCCGTGTTGGCACCGTGCTCCTCGGCGACTTCCTCGACCACACGCGTCACGGTGTCGATGACCTCCTTGCCCGATACGCCCGTGTCGCACTGCAGCAGGCCATCGGGGATAAGCATACGGTCCTCACCGGCAATCTTGCGCTTCTTGTCCACGTAACCGATCTCCATGGTGCTCGCACGCACGATGGCATAGCTCGACACCTTTTGCGAGGGGTTCGGCAGAATGGCGTAGTGGCGCGCAATGTCGTTGCGCACCTCCCCCTCCTCGCGGCCCACTTCGTGCATAAAAGCCTGCTTGGAGCCCAGCAGCATCACGGCAAACCAGCGGGCATCCTCATCGTCGTCAAAATCGGCCACGAGCACGTCGGTGGACTCGGCTTTCTCGGCTTTGGTGAGCTCGGAGGAGATAAACTCCGCAATCTGCTGCGACAGGTCCACGAACTCGCGCTCGCCAAAGAAATAGCCCTTGAGCTCGCCGCCAAACGCAGAGTTCTCGGCAAACGTGGCGCGTTTATTGTCGGCCGAGGTGCGTGCGCGGCGCAGATGCGTGGTCACGAAGTTGCGCACGGTACGGCTCTCGATATCGAGCTCGCGCTGGCTCATAACGTTGACGGCAGAGTCAAAGTCCAGGATATGCAGAATCGCGTGATTGATTTTCATATACGGCATTCCGTTCTAGATCGATTTCGGCACGAACCAGTATAGCGGTCGAGCCCGCCCCAGGCGCATCGAAGATTGGTGCATCGGGGACAGGTTGCTTTGCACCAATGGCTAGCGCAGGAGCTCGGACTGCCAAGCCTCGAGCTGTTCTGCCAAACTCTTGCCGGCGGCGGGCATGTCGATCTGGGGTCGTTTGGGCAGCAGTGCGCATTTAAGGATTGCCACGATGGTCTGCGAGACAAAGCGTCGCGTATCCTTGTCAAACCCTTGCGCAGCCTGGAGCATCACGGGCAGGCTCTCGCGCAGATTCCCAGCGATATCCGCAAACCGCTCAGCACCCGTAGCCTCAAACACGGAGAACAACGCATCTACAAAACGCTCGCGCTCGCTAGGCGAAACTGCAAGCAGCATCTCGCGAATGGAGCCATCAACGTATCGAGCACCGGCGGACAGGCGCTCACAGTACACGAAGTCGCGACCATCAACCACCCAGCTAAAGGGATTGTGCTGCAGCAGGCTGAACTCGGTGCTCTCAACGATGGCATAGTCCTCCTGCGTCTCGAACATCATGCCAAAGATCGACGACCGAGGTAGCGTCTTGTCGATTCGACCGGAAAGATCGGCAAAGGCGTTGCCGTTCAGAAACTCCTCGACGAAACCCGGACCATCATGGGAATACGCCCGTTCGATTCGCGCACGGGTGACATCGGAGCACATCGCCGCACCGTACACCGCAAGGTTTCCACCCTTGGAATGACCTCCGCACAAAAGCGGCCCGTCAATCGCATCCGCCGCCTCGTCCACATAACACGCCGCGGATTCCTGGGCCGGCACAGGATACCGGAACGCCATGTTAAAGTCCTCTTTCCAGCCCACAATCGTGCTGTCGGTCCCCCGGAAGGAAAGATAGCTAAACCCCGCCGGAAACCGGAACGCCATGGCTGCAAACTGCTCTGTCGCCACCACATCGCTCACGGCACGATAGCCGCAAACGTGCACGCCACGGTAGCGAGGGCTTGCTGCCACGGCCTCCAACAAGGCCCTGCTCCCCTCTGGATCCCACAAGTCGTCAATCATGTCCCGGTAGCACTCGGCACGCAACAGCTCGCGTACGTCTAGGCCCTGCCAGCTCGTCAGCTCCGCCATATCACCCGGCAAACGCAAATAGGACAACCACGCAAAGACGAGGCTATCCACCGCGCAGAACGGCCTCTCCTCAAACGGATCAAACGCCGTCTGGGCATAGGTTAAAAAATTAGGCGAATCCGACATGGCCCTCCCATCAACTACGGTGCATTGGGGTCAGGTTACCTTGCACCAAAAAGGCGCCCGGGTCACATGGATCCGGGCGCCTTCATTGTAGCCTGTTGCTCAAACGAGCCGCATTTAGCAGGAGAAGTCGACGCTGTCGATGATGTCCTTGAGGGCCTTGGCGGAGACGGTGAGCTCATGCTGTTCGTCATCGTTCAGCGGCACGGGGACGCGGCAGACAACGCCGTCGCGGCCAACGACGGTCGGCATGGAGATGGCAAGATCGGACAGACCATACTCGCCCACCATGAGCGAGGAGACAGGCAGAACGGTCTGCTCATCGCGCATAACGGCGGTGCAGATGCGCTTGACGGCCATGGCGACGCCATAGTAGGTGGCGTGCTTCTTCTCGATGATGGTGTAGGCGGAGTTCTTGACGTCCTCGGCGATGCGCTTCTCGGCAGCATCATGCTCCAGGTGGCCGTGAAGCTCACAGAAGGTGTTCAGCGGAACGCCGGCAACCTGAGCGCTGGACCAAGCGACAAACTCGGAGTCGCCGTGCTCGCCCATGACATAAGCCTGAACGTCGCGCGGGTCAACTTCGACATGAGCGCCGAGCATCTGCTGCAGACGGCCGGTGTCGAGCACGGTACCGGAGCCGATGACATGGCCCTCGGGCAGGCCGGACATCTTGATAGCGGCATAGGTCAGAACATCGACCGGGTTGGAGACGATGAGCAGAATGCCGTCGAAGCCAGACTTCTTAATCTCGGGAATAATGGACTTAAAGATGCTGACGTTCTTATTGACCAGGTCCAGGCGGGTCTCACCGGGCTTCTGGGCAGCGCCAGCGGTGACGACGATCATGGCGGCGTCGGCGACATCGGAGTAATCGCCGGCGTAGATCTTCATCGGCTCGGCAAACGTCATGCCGTGCGCGATATCCAGGGCCTCACCCTCGGCGCGGTTCTTGTCCACGTCGATGAGAACCATCTCGGAGAATAGACCACTCTGCATCAACGCGAACGCCGACGACGAACCGACGAAACCGCAGCCGACAATAGCGACCTTCTTCTCGTTAACCATTTGAAACTCCCATCTCTCTCCACAAACAAGCCGCCCGGGAACGACCCGAGCGGCTTGCCGTAATCCCAATACATCCAATCGGGACTTTGATTATGCTCCTATTCGCAGCCAAAAATCGACCGTTTACCGAAATTGTTTGCAGAATTCGTAATCGGTTTCGAGCTTTTGACGAGCCGAGATAGCTTTCTAATACAGGCCCGCCTCACGAATGGCCTCGACAGCCAAAGCGATCTGGTCGGGCGGCAGGACCAGCGCCATGCGCACATGCCCCTCGCCCGATGGACCAAAGCTCGCGCCCGGCGTCACCACAACGCCGGCCTTCTCCATGAGCTCCTCGCAAAACGCCATGGAATCGGTGCGGCCACCGGGAAGCTTGGCCCACACAAACATAGAGCCATGCGCGTTGGGACGCTCCCAGCCCAGGCCCTCAAGACCGTCGCACAGGGCATCGCGACGCTCCTGGTACTTCAGACGCTGCGCCTCGACCTCATCGCGCGGACCGTTCAGGCAGGCGATAGCAGCCTTCTGAATCGGGAAGAACATACCAAAGTCGATCTGGCTGCGCAGCTTGGCAAAGGCAGAGACCACGTCCTCGCGGCCGACCAAAAAGCCAATACGCGCACCGGTGACGTTAAACGACTTGGAAAGCGAGAAGAACTCCACGCCCACCTCAAGCGCACCGGGATACTGCAAAAAGCTTCCGCCCGGCTCGCCGTCGAACACGATGTCGGAGTACGCGTTGTCATGAACGATGAGCAGATCGTGCTCGCGGGCGAAAGCGATGATCTCCTCGTAGACCTCGGGCGTGCCCACCGAGCCCACCGGGTTCGCGGGCAGCGACACGATCATGTACTTGGCGCGATCGGCAACCTCGGGATCGATGCCCGCCACATAGGGCAGGTAATTATGCTCGGCAACCAACGGATAGTACTCGAGCTTGGCATCGGCGATCTTGGCACCCGCCTCAAAGACAGGGTAGCACGGATCGGGAACTAGAATGGTGTCACCCGGATCGAGCAGGGCCAGGCCCAAATGGCCCACGCCCTCCTGCGTGCCGTTGCACGACTGCACCATGGACGGCGTAATGCCCGAAACGCCAAAGCGGCGCTCATAGTAATCGCACACGGCTTGCTTGAGTTCGGGCAGGTCGCGCAGGGCGTACTTCCACATCTCGGGATCCTGGGCGGCCTGCGTGAGCGCCTCGACCACGTGGCTGTACGGCTTAAAGTCGGGCGTGCCCACGCTCATGTTGTAAATGGTCTTGCCCTGAGCCTTCAGCGCGAGAAGTTTGTTGTTGAGCGAGGCGAAGACCTCCGCGCCAAAGCGGTCGAGACGCTGCGATGCCTGCATGGTGCCACCTTTCGATATGAAAAACGCGGCGCTCCGACAAGAGCGCCGCGCGATACGGGCCATCAGATTGCAAAAGTGTAACGCTTGCAAACCCCGTATTGGTTCAATTTAGCCAACCTTAGTCAATTGCATTGAGCGCGTCGATCTGCGCAAGCCACAGACGCGAGCTGGCGTCACTCGGCATACGCCAATCGCCGCGCGGGCTGAGCGTCACCGAGCCCACCTTGGGACCATCGGGCAGGCAGCTGCGCTTAAACTGCTGGGCAAAGAAGCGACGATAGAACGTGCGCAGCCACGTGTGGACGGTCTTGGCGTCGTAGACGCCCTCGAAACTCTTGAGCGCCATGCGGTAGATCTTGCCCGGCTCAAAGCCAAAACGCAGCAGGTAGTAGAGGAAGTAGTCGTGCAGCCCGTACGGGCCCACCAAATCCTCGGTCTTCTGCGCAATCTCGCCGTCGCCCGTGGGAGGCAGAAGCTCGGGGGACACCGGCGTATCGAGGATGTCGAGCAGCGTCTCGGCAATACGCCCGCCAAAGACATCAGCCGCATAACGCACCAGATGGCGCACAAGCGTCTTGGGCACGCTCGCGTTGACGGCGTACATGCTCATGTGGTCGCCG
>CABUGR010000097.1 GCA_902491135.1 uncultured Collinsella sp.
AGCTTGTCTTTCTTAAACTCGGATGCCTCGCGGTGCTGCACCTGCTGGGCGATGCGGTCCTGGTTGGCCAGGTAGAGCTTGCGCTGCTCGCCGGTGAGCTGAGCCATGACGGTGTCCTCGATCTTTTCGGGCAGATCGGCCACCACGTCTTCCTTAACACGGCGCAGCACAAACGGCGACACGAGCGCTTGCAGGCGAGCGGCACTGTCGCCCTCGGCATGCTCGACCGGGCTTTCGAAGCGCTTGGCAAACGACTCGCGCGTGCCGAGCAGGCCCGGCATCAAAAAGTCGAAGATGCTCCAGAGCTCGGACAAGCGGTTTTCGATGGGCGTGCCCGTCAGGGCAAAGCGCACGCCGGCAGGCAAGCGCTTTGCAGCGCGCGCCACCTGGGTGAGCGGGTTTTTAATGTACTGGGCCTCATCGAGCACCACACGGGCAAAGTTCTGCTCGACGTACTCGTCGATATCGCGCCGCATAAGGTCATACGACGTCACGACCACGTTATGCTCGGCCACGCCGGCAATCTGTACGCGACGCTGCGCCTTGGCGCCCACGATGGCGCACACATCGAGCGACGGGGCAAAGCGCTCCAGCTCGGCGGTCCAGTTGTACACAAGCGACGCAGGGCACACCACAAGCGTGGGCTTAATGTCCCCCGCTTCCACGCGCGCCAGGATATGCGCGATCATCTGGAGCGTTTTGCCCAGGCCCATATCGTCGGCCAAGATACCGCCGAGGCCCAGATGCTCAAGCGAGCCGAGCCACTGGTAGCCGTCGACCTGGTAGCCACGCAGCGTGGCCTTGAGCGAGGCGGGTACCGTAAAGTCCATCTTGCCGAGCGTGTCCAGGCGCTCGACGGTACGGCGGAACGCAGCGTCGCGATCGGCCTCAAGCGCCGGCGTGCGCGCAAGCATGCTGTCGACGAACAGGGTACTCGACGCGGGGAGCGACACGCCGTCGAGCAGGTCGACAGCATCGACGCCCAGGTCCTCGGCAAGGCCAAACGCGGCTCGGGCGCCCTCGTCCAGGCGAATGATGTCGCCCGACGTGAGATGCGCAAACGTCTGGTGACGCTTGTACGAATCGAGATAGACGGCAAGGTCCGCGGCCGAAAGCCCGCTCGCACCCAGCTCGACATCGAGCAGATTGCTCTTGACGGTCGCACGCACCGAAAGCTTGGGCGCAGGGCGGACCGAGATCTGGCGCAGACGGTCGCTGAGCATGACCTCACCCAGCTCGGACAGGGCGGACAGGCCCTCGGTCAGCAGGCAGAACAAGCTCTCGTCATCGCGCTCCTCAAACGCCAGACCGCCCTCGTAGAAATCGAAGTACCGGGCCGCCGTGTCCATAACGCGAAACTCCGCCACCTCGTCGCGGGGCGGCACGCCCGGGCGCTGCTCTTCGAAGGGGCTGCGCGGAGCGCCCAGACTAAAGAGGTCTGCCGACCAGTCGCCGTAGGTAACCGTAATTTTGCAGGTCACGAGCCCATCGTCGACGCCGATTGCCATAGCAAAGCTCGGCTCGGGCGCCACGGTATCGAGCGCAGCGGGCGCGGTAAGGTCGGTATAGTCGCGCAAAATGGGCAGAGCCATACGACAGAACTCCCCCACCTGGTCGGCAGCGATATGGACTGGCGTGCGACAGGGCAGCAAGCGCGATAGGAACGGCGCCGCATGCTGGGCAAACGCTACATCGGTGCGGCGCGCACGGCGGGTGTCGACCAGATAAGCTACGTCGCCCGAAGCAAAGCAGTATGCATCGGCCGGCAGGCGCAGATCGTAGCTACCACCAGCCGCCGGCGCGATTTTGGCGGCAAGGAGCGGTGGGCGCTTAGCGGACGCCTCGTCCTCCCCTTGCGGAGACAGCTCAACCGCCACGTCATAGGTGCGATGCGTCGTCGTCCCCCGCGACCAGGCGGGCTCAAAAGAGATGGTCTGGCCGCGCAGCAGGTCCAGCACATATACGATGCTATGCTCGGACAGCGGCAACTGACGCTCGGCGACAAAACCGCTGCGGGCAAAGTCGTACGACGCCGAACGCGAGCTTGTGATGTCATCGAGATAGGCAACTGTCGTCAAGACAAGGCTGAGCAGCTTTGTCGACACATCTTCGAAGGCTTCGGGCGTATGGACAAACGTGAGCTTCTTGCCGTACGAGAAGGTGCCGCCTCGGACATAGGCGTCGGCCATGCCGTCGATATCCTTGACCACGTAGGAGACCGATCCACAACGAATGCGAAGCTCGAGCGCCCAGCTAAAGCGGTCGGCAAACAGTGGATTGTAGTACGGCACCAACGAGGGCTCCAACACCGCCTTGGGGGCATCGGGATCCACACTGCCAGCGAGCTTGCGGCGCATGCTCGCCAGCTCATCCATGCGTGCGTCCGAAAGATCGGAGAGCGCCGCCATGAGGCTGGGACTCGTGGGGACGGGCGCCGGAAAGGGAAAGTTGGGATTGACGGCCGGCGCTTTGAGCGCGGTGCGCGCGGGCTGTTTCGGCTGCGCCGTAAACGTGCGGACCGGCGTGCGCAAACCTTCGACGGGCTCGGCGCCGCTGGCATCCAAATACGCCAGAGCCGTGGCAATAGCGTGCTTGCACATACCGGGGTAACGATAGGCGGCGGGGCAATCGCAGTCGTAGTCGATCACCTCGTGCTCGTCCATGTCGAGCGCCACGTGCGTCTTGTACAGGTCGCCGCGCGAACCGCGCACCGAGCCCTCAACCGTCACGTTTTTGGAGAAGCGCGAGCCGCTGTCCTCGATCGACAGCACGGCGCCGTTGAGCATGAGCGAACGCCCCTTCATAAAGGTGCCGCTCAACGCCGCCTCTTTGCGAAGCGCCTGCACAAACGTCCCCTGCGCCATCACTTCCTCCAATCTCACCCGGGGTAGCTTAGATAACCGTCACGCGGCCTTGGTTGCCGACGATGGCCTTTGCCTCTGCCAGCAGCGGAATCGAGCGTGCATTGACCTTGGCCGGCACCTCAGCACGCAGCACGCGCCCGTCGACTTGCTCAATAAAGATCTCCACGCGGTCGCCGCCCGGGTTGGTGGTGAGCACCGTGGCCAGGCGCGCCATATTGCCCTGGCTAAATCGACTGTTGGGCACCATGACCTCAAAGACCTTGGGCTTGTTTTTCTCCTCGCTAAGCTCCAGCGGCACGATCTCCTGCGCGATGATCTGGTCGCCGCGGTCCGAGCGCTCGAGCTTGCCCTTAATGCGCACAAACGCATCGGACAGCTGCGCGCCGGTCTCGGGATCGACCTCGCCGTACAGGTACCCCTCGGCCTCCTTGTAGGTCTTGGGGAACACCACGACCGTGGCCTCGCCTTCCATGTCTTCGAGCTGCACGATGCCCATGGGGTCGCCGTTTTTGGTCACGCGCTTGGACACGCTCGAGACCATGCCGGCCCACCACAGCGCCTTACCCTCGGGAATCTCCTGGTTGATGGTGCCGCCCATAGGATTCTGAACCTCGTAGCCGGTGTCGATCTGCGAGAACGAGAAGTCGCGCGCTTTGCTAAGTGCATACTCAAACGGGCGCAGCGGGTGGTCCGAGACATAGATGCCCAGGACCTCCTTCTCCTGGCTCAGCTTAAGGTGGCGGTCCCACTCCTGGCCATCCGGATCGGGTACGCTCACCTCAAAGCCCGAGCCCTCAACGTCGCCAAACATATCGAAGAACGACGTCTGGCCGCTCGCGCGGTCCTTCTGGCGCTTTACCGCGGCATCGATGATGTTCTCGGGGTTGTTCTTGTCCACAAAGTGCATCATCTGGCGACGCGGATACCCCGTGGAGTCGAAGGCGCCTGCCTTGATCAGCGATTCGATCACGCGACGGTTGGCCTGGCTCGAGTCCACGCGCTCGACAAAGTCGTGCAGCGTCTTAAACGGACCGCCCGCCTCGCGCTCGGCGATAATCGCCTGCGCCACGCCGGTGCCCACGCCGCGGATACCGGCCAGACCAAAGCGCACGCCTTCCTTGGTAGCCGTGAACTCGGTACCGGACTCGTTGACATCTGGCGACAGCACGGGGATGCCGTCGTGACGGCACGCCGAGACGTAGTGCACGATCTTGTCGGTCTTACCCGTATAGGACGTCAGAACGGCCGCCATGTACTCATGCGGATAGTGCGCCTTGAGCCATGCCGTCTGCATAACCAGGATGGCGTAACCGGCGGAGTGCGACTTATTGAAGGCGTAGGACGCGAACTCAAGGACATCGTCCCAAATCTTCTGGGCGACCTCGCGCGTGTAGTTGTTCTTGATAGCGCCGTTCATCCAGTGGTCGTAGGTGGTCTCGTCCGAGCCATCCTCCCAGTGGAGCACCGTCGACGTGAGCAGCTTGATCTTTTTCTTAGCCACGGGCTTACGGATACGCGAGTCCGATTCGCCCTTGGAGAAGCCGCACATCTCAACGGAGATGAGCATAACCTGCTCCTGGTAGACCATGGTGCCGTAGGTTTCGCCCCGGATGTCGTCCAGACGGTCGTCGTAGGACGAGACCATGCCGGCGCCCAACGGGCCCGGGCGGTACAGGGCGATCAATGCCACGACGTGTTTGTACTCGGTGGGCTTCATGTTCTTGATCGTGGCCGTCATGCCGGCGGACTCGACCTGAAAGACGCCGGCGGTGTGGCCGGAACCCATGAGCTTAAAGATCTCGGGATCGTCAAAGGGAATCTCTTCCTCTTTGATGTCGATGCCGAAGTTCTTTTTGATGTTTGCCTTGGCCTTGGAGATAACCGTCAGCGTGCGCAGGCCCAAGAAGTCCATCTTGAGCAGGCCCATGTCGGCAACGGTATGGCCCTCGTACTGGGTAATCTCGACGCCGCCCTTGGTGTCGAGCTTGGTGGGCACATGCTCGTTGACGGGATCGCGGCAGATCAGAACGGCGCACGCGTGCACGCCCTCGCCACGGGTGAGGCCCTCGATCGAGAGCGCCGTGTCGATGATGCGGCGGGCGTCGTCATCCTTTTTATAGGCCTCGGCAAAGTCGGGGTTAAACAGATCCTCTTTGCCGGGTTGCTTTTCGAGCACCTGCTTGAGCTTGACCTTGGGGTCGCTCGAGACCATCTTGGACAGGCGCTGGCCCATGTAGACCGGGTAGTCCAGCACGCGCGCGGCGTCGTTGATGGCCTGCTTGGCCTTGATGGTCGAGTAGGTGATGACGTGGGTGACCTTCTCGGGGCCGTAGAGCTGGCGAACGTGCTCCACGACCTCGAGGCGCCGCTCATCGTCGAAGTCCATATCGATATCGGGCATCTCGGTACGCTGCGGGGACAGGAACCTCTCGAACATCAGGCCGTTCTCGAGCGGGTCGAACGCGGTGATGTTCATGGCGTAGGCGACGATA
>CABUGR010000098.1 GCA_902491135.1 uncultured Collinsella sp.
TGCGTCCTCGCGCGACCAGGTCGTTGGGCCATTTGAGGCCAATCTCGTTTGCAAGACCCTGCTTTTCGAGCGCCTCGAGCACCGCTAGGCCGCTGACGGCGGCAAGACCAGAGTACTTTGCAGGATTAACGCATGGACGCAGGACAATCGAAAGCAATAGGTTGCCGGCGGTTGAATCCCACTTGTGGCCGCGCCGGCCGCGTCCTGCAGTCTGAGCCCGGGCGGCAAGTCCTGTGCCGTGCGGCGCTCCTTGTTTTCCTGCTTCGAGCAGGTCATCGTTGGTCGATCCGGTTACGTCGACTATCGTTAATTTGGCATCCATAGCGGCTGCTACCTCCTTAATGAATAAGTGAATAACACAATGGTGTCGTGAGGCAGACACAATGTGAAGCCTTTGTCGCATTTGGACAATTTAATGTTAACACGTCAACAATGACTGAAATGCGCTATCCTCTCTTGGTCGATGTAAACACGTCAACAACTCAAAGGAGGTTAGTGATGGGTTTCACGATACTGGGAACGGGCTCGGCTCTTCCCGAGCGCAGCGTTTCCAACGACGAGCTGTCCGAGTTCCTCGATACCTCGGATGAGTGGATTTTTACCCGCACGGGTATCAAGAGCCGCCACGTCTGCACCACCGAGTCACTTGACGACCTTGCCGTAGCGGCGAGTGAGCGGGCACTCCAGGTGTCCGGAATCGACGCGAGCCAGCTGGATCTGATCGTCTGCTCGACGACGACGGGTGACCACCTTGTTCCCGCTGAGGCGTGTGCCGTTGCTGAGCGACTAGGCGCGACGTGCCCTGCCTTCGATGTCTCGGCGGCTTGTGCCGGCTTCGTATTTGCGCTCGATGTCGCCGAGGGCTATATCGCCCGCGGTCGCGCCGAGCGCGTGCTTGTCGTTGCTGCCGAGCAGATGACGCGCGCGCTCGACTGGACCGACCGTGCCACCTGCGTGCTCTTTGGCGATGGGGCAGGCGCCGCAGTGATTGAGGCTGGGGGAGACAGTCCCCTTGCCGTTGAGCTTTCGACGGCGCCCGACGTCGAGACGTTGCGCGTTCCCGGTCTGGTCGGTACCTCGCCGTTTAAGGCTTCCGCAGATAGCGCGAGCGTGCTGTCCATGAATGGCCGCCGCGTGTTCAAGTTCGGCGTCAACGCCATCTGCGACACGGTCCATAAGCTTGCGATCGATGCGGGCATTTTGGTCGAAGACATCGATCATTTTGTATTCCATCAGGCTAACGAACGAATCCTGAGCCAGGCGGTTAAGCGCCTGGGCGTGCCGGACGAGCGCGTGGTTCGCACGTTGCACGAGACCGGCAACATTTCGAGCGCATGCATTCCGCTTGCCCTCGACCGGCTGGCAAACGCCGGTGCACTTCACACAGGCGACACCATCGCCTTGGTTGGATTTGGCGCCGGTCTGGATATAGGTGGCTATCTGCTTCGTTGGAAGTAGTCGCACATAGGAAATAAAAACGCCCTAGGGCACAACCAAAGGAGAACTACCATGGCAGATCAGAAGACCTTCGAGCGCGTTTGCGACGTTATCCGCGAGACCGCCGGTCTTGACGATGTCGAGATGAAGCCCGAGTCCACGCTCGAGGAGATTGGTCTCGACAGCCTGGGCACCGTCGAGATCCTCGTTGCCGTCGAGGACGAGTTTGGCATCCAGCTCGATACCGAGGAGAACCCCAAGACGGTCGGCGAGTTCGCCGATACGGTCGAGGCGGCATTGGAGAAGTAGAGATGCTCAAGACTCCTCTCTGCGATCTGCTCGGCATCGAAAAGCCCGTGTTCCAGGGCGGTATGGCCTGGATTGCCGATGCCTCGCTGGCGTCCGCAGTGTCCGAGGCGGGTGGCTTAGGCATCATCGCGGCCATGAACGCCGACGCCAACTGGCTTCGCGACCAGATTCATGAGCTGCGCGCCAAGACGGATAAGCCCTTTGGCGTGAACGTCATGCTCATGAGCCCGTTTGCCGACGAGGTTGCACAGGTCGTGATTGACGAGCGAGTGCCGGTCGTCGTGACGGGCGCCGGCAATCCCGCCAAGTACATGAAGGCGTGGAACGAGGCGGGCATCAAGGTCATCCCGGTCGTTGCCTCGGTGGCGCTGGCGCGCCTCGTGGCACGTCGTGGAGCCACGGCGGTTGTTGCCGAGGGTACCGAATCGGGCGGCCATATTGGCGAGACCTCGACGATGGCACTGGTGCCGCAGGTCGTCGATGCGGTTGACATTCCCGTCGTGGCCGCCGGCGGTATTGCCGACGGCCGCGGCGTGGCGGCCGCCTTTATGCTGGGCGCCGAAGGCGTGCAAGTGGGTACGCGCTTTCTGGTCGCAGACGAGTGCACCGTCTCGGAGCAGTACAAAGAGATGGTCCTGAAGGCCAACGACACTTCAACGCGTGCGACCGGTCGCTCGACGGGACATCCAGTGCGCGCCCTCAAGAGCCCCTTCACCAACGCCTATGCCAAGAGCGAGGGTTCCGGCGCGAGTGCCGAGGAGCTCGGTGCTATGGGAACCGGTGCGCTGCGTAAGGCCGCCAAGGACGGCAACTACGAAGAGGGTTCGTTTTTGTGTGGACAGATTGCCGGCATGGTCAACGAGCGCCAGAGCGCACGCGAAATCGTTGACGACCTGGTCGATGGCGCCGAGCACGTCCTGAAGGGTGCGTGCGCATGGGTGGCGTAGCGTTTTTGTTTGCCGGCCAGGGTGCCCAGCACCCCGCGATGGGCGTCGACTTGATCGAGACATCGCCGGCGGCCGCCGAGGTGTTCGCCATTGCCGACGAGGTGCGCCCGGGGACCAGCGAGCAATGCCGGAGTGCCTCCAAGGAGGAGCTCTCGCAGACCGAGAACACGCAGCCGTGCGTGTTCGTTCACGACCTAGCAGCGGCTGCCGCCCTGCGTGAGCGCGGCGTGGTACCTGCCGCCTGTGCGGGATTCTCGCTGGGCGAGGTCGCCGCGCTCACCTTTGCGGGGGCGTTCGATACGCGAGCGGGCTTTGAGCTCGTGTGCGAGCGCGCGGCGCTGATGGCCGCGGCTGCCGAGCGCCATCCGGGCGGCATGCGCGCCGTCATCAAGCTCGATGCGGCGCAAGTCGAGGGCCTGGCAAAACAGGCCGGCGAGGACTGCTGGCCAGTCAACTACAACAGCCCACAGCAGACGGTTGTGGCCGGAGCGCCCGAGGCGCTGCAGGAGCTCGACGTCCTAGTAAAAGAGGCTGGCGGCCGCGCCATGAAGGTCGCGGTGTCGGGTGCATTTCATAGCCCCTATATGGCCGAGGCGACCTGTGGCCTTGCCGCATATATTGAGGCCGGTCACGCGCCGTCCCCGTTGCTCATTCCTGTTTTGGCAAATATGACAGCGGCGCCCTATCCGGCGGATCCCCAGACGGCATCGGATGTCTTGGCCAATCAGGTGAGCCATGCCGTACGCTGGGTCGATACGCTGCATGCTCTGCAGGATCAAGGCATCGACACATTTATTGAGGTCGGCCCCGGCAAAACGCTGTCCGGCCTGGTCAAGCGTACGCTGAGCGACGTTCGTGTGTATTCGTGCGAGACGGCCGAGCAGGTCGCAGCTATTGCCGACGAGCTCGCATAGTCCACAGGGCTGTAACCCGAAAGGAATGACATGGGCAACTTGAACAATGGCGCGCTCGAGCGCAACGACTCACGTCGCGTGGCACTGGTCACGGGCGGCTCGCGGGGTATCGGCCGCGCCTGCGCTATCGGTCTGGCGGAGGATGGCTACGATATCGCCGTCGTCTATGCCGGCAGCGTCGATGCGGCGCGCGAGACGTGCGACGCCTGCGAGGCGGCTGGCGCCACGGCGCGCTCATATCAATGCGACGTGGCCGACCCCGCTGCCGTCAACGCGTGCGTGGAAGCGGTCCTCAACGACTTTGGCTCCATTTGGGCGCTCGTCAACAACGCTGGCATCACCCGCGATGGCCTGCTCATGCGCATGGGCGATGACGCCTTCGATCGCGTGCTCGATGTCAATCTTAAAGGAACGTTTAACACGACGCGCGCGCTCACCAAGACCTTTATGCGCCAGCGCGGCGGCTGCGTCGTCAACATGAGCTCGGTCGTGGGCCTGATGGGCAATGCCGGGCAAGCCAACTACGCTGCCTCCAAGGCGGGCGTGATCGGCCTGACCAAGGCGGTGGCGCGCGAGCTTGCGCCCCGCGGCGTACGAGTGAACGCGGTTGCCCCCGGGTTTGTCGAGACGGATATGACGGCAAAGCTCTCGGAGAAGGTGCGTACGGTAACCGAGGAGCAGATTCCCCTTAAGCGTATGGCGCGCCCCGAGGAGGTGGCCGGCGTAGTGCGCTTTCTGGAGAGTGATGCGGCTGCCTACATTACGGGTGAGGTCGTGCGCGTCGACGGCGGAATGGCGATGTAGAAACCAGGGCCGAAGAACGGCTTGGATGAGGAGACCATGATGGAACAGAGAGTTGCAATCACCGGTATCGGTGCCGTGTCGCCGCTCGGCAATACCGCGCTTGCCACCTGGGCGGCAATGTGTGCTGGCACGTGCGGCATCGGCCCGATCACGCACTTCGATACCGATGCGTTTGCCGTCAAGGTGGCAGCCGAGGTCAAGGGCTTTGACGGCAACGAGTACTTTGGCAAGCGTGACGCCAAGCATCTCGACCCCTGCGTTCAGTTTGCGATGGCGGCTTCGGACGAAGCCATGCACGATGCGGGCTTTGATGTCGAAGGCGCCATCGATCGCGAGCGCCTGGGCGTCTACGTGGGCTCGGGCGTGGGCGGCATGACGACGCTCGTCGACAACGTCCATACGATTGCCGAACGTGGGCCCCGCCGCGCATCGCCCTATATGATCGCGATGATGATCCCCAACATGGCATCGGGCAATATCGCAATCCGCCACAAGGCAAAGGGCCCGACCCTGCCCGTGGTGACCGCGTGCGCAACCTCGGCCCATGCGGTGGGCGAGGCGTTCCGCGCCATCAAGCACGGCTATGCCGACGCGATCCTCGCGGGCGGCGCCGAGGCCGCAATTATCCCCGATGCCGTTGCGGGCTTTACGTCCTGCCGCGCATTGACCACCAACCCTGATCCCGCGACGGCTTGCCGCCCGTTCGATGCAGACCGCGATGGCTTTGTGATGGGCGAGGGCGCCTGCGTGCTCGTGCTCGAGAGCATGGAACATGCGCAGGCGCGCGGTGCGCACATTTATGCCGAGGTCGTGGGCTACGGCAACACCGATGATGCCTATCACATCACGAGCCCTGATCCCGAGGCTGCCGGCATTGCCCGCGCGATATCGCTGGCGGTGACCG
>CABUGR010000099.1 GCA_902491135.1 uncultured Collinsella sp.
TCAAAGCGTCCTTCGCAAACAAAAACCGGGGCCCACATGATGCGGACCCCGGCTCAATACCGTGACGATATGTCAGTTACGCCCTACACGTAGAACAGGATGTCGTCGTAGGTCGGAACCGGCCAGTAGTCGGCGGCCACGATCTCCTCCATGGCATCCACGGCGGCGCGCAGCGTGTCCATAGCGGGAACGACCTCGTGTGCATACACATTGGCCTGCTCCTGGCCATCGAGGGCCTCAGCCTTCTGATGCACGGCGTCAAGCGCCTTGATGGAGTCGTTGATGGTGGTGATGCCGTTGCAGAGCTTGTTGAGCGTGTTCTGCTCGCACTGCATGGCGGCCTCAGCACCGGCAGCACGAATAGTCTCAAGGCCCTTAGCGACCTTGGTGGCATAGGCGGTAATGACCGGGCGATAGGTACGACGCGCCTCGCGAACCATCGTGGTGGCCTCGATGTTCATGAGCTTGTTGTACTTCTCGAGCTTGCAATCGTAGCGGCACTGGGCCTCGGCCTTGGTCAGGACGCCCGTCTCCTCAAAGAGCGCAATGGCCTTATCGGAAACAAAGGCGGGCAGGGCGTCGGCCGTGGTCTTGTTGTTGGCAAGGCCGCGCTTCTCGGCCTCGACGGGCCACTCGTCGGAGTAGCCGTCACCGGAGAACAGGATGCGCTGGTGGTCGGTCAGGACCTTCTTGCAGTACTCGAGCGCAGCGTCCTGGAACTCATCCTCGGGCGTACCCTCAAGCGCGTCGGCGAAGGACTTGAGCGACTTGGCCACGGCGGCATCGAGCACCAGGTTGGAGTCGGAGACGTTCTGCTCGGAGCCGCAGGCACGGAACTCGAACTTATTGCCGGTGAAGGCAAACGGGGAGGTGCGGTTGCGGTCGGTGTTGTCCTGCATCAGCTTGGGCAGAGTATCGGCGCCCAAGTCGAGCACGCCGCGCGTGGCATGGACGGAAGCCTTGCCATCGATGATCTTCTCGACGACCTCGGTAAGCTGGTCGCCCAGGAAGATGGACATAATCGCCGGAGGAGCCTCGTTGGCGCCCAGACGATGGTCGTTACCGGCCGAGGCAACGGAGGCACGCAGGAGCTCCTGATAGTTATCGACGGCCTCGATCACCGCGGTGAGGAAGACGATGAACTGCAGGTTGTCGAGCGGAGTGTCGCCCGGATCGAGCAGGTTCTCGGACTCGGTGCCAAGCGACCAGTTGTTGTGCTTGCCCGAACCATTGATGCCCTCAAAGGGCTTCTCGTGCAGCAGGCAGACCAAGTCGTGACGGGAGGCGATGAGCTTCATCTTCTCCATCATGACCAGATTCTGGTCGATGGCCTCGTTGACCTCGCCATAGACCGGTGCGAGCTCATGCTGGCAGGGAGCGACCTCATTGTGCTTGGTCTTGGCGGGAATGCCAAGCGCCCACAGTTCATCGTCTAGATCCTTCATATAGGCCGAGACGGTGGGGCGGATAGCGCCAAAGTAGTGCTCCTCGAGTTCCTGGCCCTTGCAGGGAGCAGCACCAAAGAGGGTGCGGCCGGTGATGACCAGGTCCTTGCGCTTGCGGTAAGCATCCTTCTTGATCAGGAAGTACTCCTGCTCGTCACCCACGGAAGGAACGACCTTCTTGGGGGTCTTGCCGAACAGCGCCAAAACGCGCTTAGACTCACGCGAGAGCGCGGTCATGGAACGCAGCAGCGGGGTCTTCTTGTCCAGGGCCTCGCCCGTGTAGGAGCAGAAAGCCGTGGGGATGCACAGGACATCGTCCTTGATAAAGGCGGGGCTAGTGGGGTCCCAAGCGGTGTAGCCACGGGCCTCGAAGGTAGCACGCAGGCCGCCGTTGGGGAAGCTGGAGGCGTCCGGCTCGCCCTGGATGAGGTTCTTGCCCGTAAACTTGGTAATGGCGGTGCCGTCGTGGTTGGGCTCCAGGAAGCTGTCGTGCTTCTCGGAAGTAATGCCCGAAAGCGGCTGGAACCAGTGCGCATAGTGCGTCGCGCCCTTGGAGATGGCCCAGACCTTCATGGCATGGGCAACGGCGTTGGCCACATCCAGGTCGAGCGGCTCACCGCCCTCGAGGGTTGCAGCAAGGCGCTTCCAAATGTCCTTGGGGAGGTAGTCCTTCATGACTTCCTCAGAGAACACCATGGTCCCGAAGCGGTCAGTAAGTTCGGCCATACGGAACTCCCTTCGTATCGGCACCGCGTGAGAAGCGGTGTTGATTACTAACGAACGAGTCATAGCTTAGACTCGCCGTGTTTCCGCGACATTACCGTTATGTTGCTGTCGCGAAACCAATCAATGAGGTTACCCTATCGAGGCGGCGTTGCCACCCTCAACAGCCAATCAACTGCATAAATTGCAGACCTCTCCCCATGGTTTAAGGGTAGTCAATTTGGGATGGAGCTCTATTAACTGGTATTTTGCATCAGATACCAGTCTTTATAGTCCGTGCCTAGATTAGCCGCTCTGTTATAGAGAAAGCCGATAGCAAGGCATCTTTGATTGGTATCCTCAAATAGCGAGTGAAACTCCACCGTGGCACAGTGGTGCTGTAGAATCCTTACAACGCATCACACTATTACGTATCTAGAGGAGCACGATATGCGCGTCGACGAGGTTTTTAAGCAGGCAGCATCCCAGGGCACCGCACCCGTTTCGTTTGAGATGTTCCCGCCCAAGGGCGAGCTGACCCTCGACACGGCTCCCGAAGTGGCAGGCAATCTGTGCAAGCTTTCGCCGAGCTTTGTCTCGGTCACCTGCTCGGCTGGCGGCTCGGGCAACGGTGCCGCCACCGCCCCCATCGCGCATATGATTACGAGCGAATTCGACACGCCCTCGGTGGCACACCTTACCTGCGTGGGCCGCTCGCACGCCGATATCGCCGCCAAGATCGACGAGTATCGCACCGCCGGCGTGGAAAACATCCTGGCCCTGCGTGGCGATCTCCCCGCCGGCGCGACCGAGGACGACAAGCCCGCCTCCGACTACGCCTACGCCCGCGACCTCATCCCCGAGCTCGTCGACGCCGGCTTTTGCGTGGGCGCCGCAGCCTACCCCGAGGGCCACATTGCCTGTGAGGATCTCAACCTCTCGGTCGAACACCTCAAGCAAAAACAGGACGCTGGCGCGAGCTTCTTTGTGACGCAGCTCTTCTTTGATAACGAGTGCTTCTACCGTTTTCGCGATCTTGCCGACAAGGCCGGCATCACCGTGCCCATTACCGCGGGCATCATGCCGTTTATGGGCAAGTCGCAGATCAGCCGCATGGTCTTTATGTGCGGCGCGTCGCTGCCCTCCCCCGTCATCAAGATTCTCGCCAAGTACGAGAATGACCCCGAGAGCCTGCAGGCAGCTGGTGTAGATTATGCAGCCCGCCAGCTTTGCGACCTCAAGTAGCACGGCGCCGACGGCCTGCACCTGTACACTATGAACCGTCCTGCGATCGCCGCGACCATTATGGAGCGCCTGGGGTAATGGAAAAACCGCACATCGATACAACCACTGTCGAAGTGCCGGCCGACCTTGCGTCGCCGGCGCTCTACCGTATCGATGCCGCGCACCATCCCCGCGTCGATCGTGCCGAGATGTTGCGCTACCTGGGCTACGGCGGCCAGCAGATTGAGCCCGAACTGTCACGACGTATTGAGCTTGTCGTTGAACGTCTGGAACTGGACATTGAGCCCCGTGGCGTGCGCCGCGTATTTGCCATCGATGCCACGGGCGTGGACGAGCAGGGAGAGCCCAGCATCCGTCTGGTCGGCACCAACGTTGAGCTGCGTGGTCGCGACATCTATCGCCATCTCAAAGACGCCCGCTTTGCCGCGCTCATGGCATGCACCCTCGGCATGGACGCCGAGCGTCGCCTGCGCACCACGGGAGCCCAGCAGCCCCTAGAGGGAGCCGTGCTCGATGCCGCGTGCTCCGCCTATGTAGAAGCTGCTGTTGAGCAGATGGACCGACGGGTCAAGACGGACGCCGCTGCACACGGGCTCGCCGGCAACTGGCGCTTCAGTCCCGGCTATGGCGACTGTCCGCTCTCTGCCCAGCGCTCGATCGTCAATGCGCTCAACGCCACGCGGCTTATCGGCCTGACCGTCACGCCCACCAGCCTGCTCATGCCCACCAAAAGCGTGACCGCGGTGATCGGCCTGTTCGATGGCGAGGTCCACGACGCCCAAAGCCGCCCCACCTGCAATATCTGCCGCATGCGCGAGAACTGCCGCTTCCGTGCCGCCCACACCACCTGCTATTCGCATTCTGAATAAAATGTCAATTGATGGCACGGTATCGAGGGAATCTCATCCGTATGTAAGCGGATGTCCTCACAAACAAGTACCATTAGATGCCAAATAACAACTATCTGAAAGCCAGTACATGCACAACATTCTGCAGTTCTCGCCACAACTAACCGCGCTTGAGTTTTTTTCAGGCATTGGCTTGGCTCGTGCCGGCATGGCAAAAGCCGGAATCAAAACAATCTGGGCAAATGACATAGACCATACTAAATGCGCCATGTACAGCCAGTGTTGGGGCGATGAACATCTAGTCGAGCAGGATGTTCACACACTCGACCCCGACCTAATACCCCAAGCCGACATCGCATGGGCGTCAAGCCCTTGCACAAACTTATCTCTCGCGGGAAACAGGGAGGGACTTATCTCTGGCAAAGAGTCCAGTGCGTTCTTTGGCTTTATTAAGGCCATCGAAGGAATGAGCGATCGTGCCCCGCGGGCACTTGTTCTCGAAAATGTCATCGGCCTTGCCACGTCTAATAACAGTGATGACTTTAGACTCGTTTGCCAGGAATTTAATCGTTTAGGCTATTCATGCGACGCCTATTTTATCGATGCACGGCACTGGCTTCCCCAGTCACGCCCCCGCATGTTTGTCGTCGGATTAAAAAACCCTCTTCCCAACAGCCGACTCGATTCCTCGCTTCGACCTGAAAAGGTCTCCTGGATTCACTCCGACCCTTCACTCATTACGCACGTCTCTCACCTAAACGAACCGAGCCCACTTCGCATGAGGGGCCTTGCAACGGTTGTTGAAAATATTCCCGAGGACGACAAGCGTTGGTGGAACAAAAACCAAGTGCAAGCATTTATCGACTCACTTGCACCGCATCAAGCAGAGCGCCTTCAGCGCTTCTTAAATGCCAAAGAAAAAATTGTTCGCACTGCTTACCGTCGCACGCGATCGGGCGTTGTGCGCTGGGAAATCCGTGAAGAAGAAATTGCCGGATGTCTAAGAACGGCTCGCGGCGGCTCATCAAGACAGGCAGTCGTTATATGCGAAAACGGAAAAATAGAAGTTCG
>CABUGR010000100.1 GCA_902491135.1 uncultured Collinsella sp.
CCCCGCCGTCCGGGAGGACGCCTCTTTATTGATGGGAGGCCTGATAGGTCGATGGTTCCGTGCCCGGATGCGTCCAAAGTGGGACGGGCTTTCCGGATGGGCAGGCTTTCGAAAAATGCGTCCCGGAATTTGCCTTTGGAATGGGACGTAGTTTCCCGTTGAGGTGCTTTGCGGAAAGCGCATCCCACTCTGGGCGGTCGAAGTGGGACACACTTTCCCAAAGGCGCTCCAACGGGAAATTGCGTCCCATTATTCGGTCAAGAAACGGGATGCATTTTCCCAATGAGAGCAAAACCGGAAAATGCATCCCACAATCAGCCCTCAAAGTGGGACGCCGTTTCCCAATGAGGCTCAAGCGGAAAATGCATCCCGGAATTTGCGCTCAAAGTGGGATGCGGTTTCCGGTTGAGGGTCTAAGGGGAAAATGCGTCCCAGAATCGACGCTTGAAATGGGATGCAGTTTCCCGATGAGGCACTCGACGGAAAATACATCCCAGAAATGGCCTTTGAGCTGGGATAGATTTCCGCGGCATCTCGGATTCTCAAAAATGAGACACGCCGTTGGCGAAAATGAGACACGTGATATCGGGCATCGGATGTATCATTTGCAAAAATGAGTCCACTCCACTCGAATAAAGCGAGGTCCCTCATGTACGTTCCACACCCCCGTATCCGTAGGCTGTCGAAAATCCCGCTTGTTGGGACGGCGGCGCTTGCTGCGTTGATCGCCACGAGCGTCGCCTGCTTCACGGCCACGCCCCAGGTTGCCCAGGCGGCAGACGCGCCCGCAATCACCGATATGACCGAGCAGGATTATCAAGCCCTGGGTCTGGGCACGAGCGAGGACATTCCGGCCGATACCGTTGGCCCCTATTCCACTGATACCCCCACGACGTTTGCCACGCGCAGCGAGGTCTATATGGCAGCTAACGGTAGCCATGGCAATCGCTACACTCTGCGCGACAAGCTCGAGAACGTCGAGCGCGGTGACATTGGCGGCAGCAGCAAACTCACCGATGGCTATGGAAGTGTGTGGGGCGCCGCAAAGTTCTGGCAAAACGTCAACAACTTCGATACGAACAGCGATCTCTACAAGCATAGCGACTACGGTGGCGGCACCTGGTCGTACCTAAGCAACAATGAGTCCTCAACAGTACTCGCCAACGACAACAACGGTTTCTCGGGCATTCACGCCACGAGTGTTGAGTTCTGCAGCGACGCCAGCACGGGCAAAAAGAGCCGCGTTGCCGAGCTCCGTGCCTACGGCGACAGTTCCTCCACGACGATTGACGGCAAGTCATACGCCGGAAAGGTTGAGCTGGTCCTCTACTCGTTTAGCAACGGGCGCACGCGCACTCTCGACACACGCCTGTCGGTGACGGTCAACACTAATATGATGTACGAAGGCCGTTTTAAGTACCTGGATGCCGGTTACCTGCAAGAGCACGACGCCGTCTTTGATGTCGAGGCGGGCGATGTCGATGGCGACGGCGTCGACGAGCTTTTTGTCTACGCGGGCTGCTATGTCGACGAGAACGGCGTGCGCAAGGCTGTAGTCGACATGTATGACTTGGAGGGCGGCAACTGGAAGCAAAGCGTCGTCAAGATCGATGCCGGTAACGCCGCGGACTACACCACGCACAACAAGGGCGGGAACGACTCCTGGACGCAGCTTCAGTCAGCTCCTGTCGTTTCGCTAGCGGCCGGCGACCTCGATCGCGATTTTTGCGATGACCTCGCCATCGTGGTCTCGGCACCCTACGGCAAGAAGAATATTGATAAGTCGACGCATTGCGAGCTGTTTTCGTGGGATGCATCCAAGGGTGCGCTCGTCCATGTCGATGCTCTGGGCGACGCGGGCGCAATCTCCCTCTCCGCGAACGGCAAGACCATGGTCGCTGCGAATGCGACGTTCGGCACGTTTGCCGCCTACGATGAAGAAGGAAAGAAGACGGGTGAAACCGTCACGGGCCTTATTCTTGCGGGCTATGACTGGCAACGCAGCGCTTTTGATTACGGTGCTTCTGACGGCAGCAAGGGGCTGTACGGCGCGCTGTACCGCTACGCGTATTTTGACTCGGAGTCTGGCGAGTTCAAGCTTTCCGATTGCAAGGAATACAGAGACGGGCTCCTCGCCTCCTATGGGCTGATGCATGTGCCCAACAGCGCATGGAAGGATAGCGCTCAGGATAAGCGCTATCCGTGCACCTTGGCGCCTATTGCCCTTGCCACTGCCAACCTTGACGGCCTGTCCGAGCAGCTGGCGGTCGACGAGGTGCTCGTGGGCGGCGATGTGATCCGCGACTTTGCCTGCAACACGGCACAGAGCGGGGCTCAGGGCTTGGGGTCCATGGTCGGAACCATGAGCATGAGCGGTCAGCAATACAACAGCAGCAACAAGCATGACCACAAGGGTATAGAGCAGGTGTGGATCAGCGACGTCAAGGCGGGCAGCGTCTCGGGTTCGGACCGCTATAACGAGAGCTTTATCGCCGTGGTGGGCAAGCACCGCGACGAGGACCTGCGCAAGAACGATGACTACTATTGGATGACCGCCTCGCATTTTTCGCTCGACGAGAACGGAAAGGTGCGCCGCGGCGAGGAGCAGGTGATTAGCGAGAGCAACCGTCGCGGCACTACCTACGGCACATTTATCTCGCTCGCGCTGCCCGATGTCGACAACGACAGCGTCAAGATCACGTACAAGGACCGCTACAAGGTCTATACCAACCCGCGCGTGCTTGCCGTGCTGCAGGATGCGCCCTATGTGGAGGATCTGGAGCAGGCATACGGCTATCTGGTGTTGGGCGGCACGTCATACGGAGAGGAAAAGGGCACGGGGACATCCCAGGGCTATACCATTGGCGCCGAGTTGGGCGTTGCCGTCGAGGTGCAGACCGGTCCGCCCCTGGTCGCGATGAATGCTTCAGTCGATTTTGCCGCCGAGGGATGCTATGACTACCGGAGCGAGCGCACGGTCAGCGCAAGCGTAAGCTATGAGTCGCATGCCGGCGAGGGTGACAAGACCGTGCTCTACACGATTCCGATGGTCTATTACGAGTATGAGATCGAAAATGAGGAAACTGGTGGTAAGGGCGTGATGGCGGCGCCCGTGTCGCTCGGCGCGCAGACCTCGGTCGTTAATGTCGAGGCCTATGACCGCATTGCCAAACAGCACAATATGACGCCGCTCAGCTACTTTTTGACCAACCGGTCGGGAGAACCCGGAACCTATCAAACGACGCTCAACGGCGAGACTCCCGTTGGGGATTCCTTTGGCCTGGGCAAGCCTGGCGTAACGCGCGCCTACACGCACGATGGGTTTAACGGCGCCGTCGCGCAGTCGGGGGCGAGCATTGAGCAGACCATCGAAGTCGAGGAGGGCAAGGAGCAGGAGCTCGAGCTCGGCTTGACGCTGAACGGCAGCGTTGTCATGGGCGCGAAGCTCGCAAAGCACGAGTTGTTTGGCGGCCTGTGCTTTGGTGCCAACGCCGGCTTTACTACGGGTAACTCCTCGAGTGAATCGACCGAATACGGCGGCACCGTCGACAACCTGCCCGAGGCCGCGCAGGGCAAGTACGGTTTTGTGTGGCGTCTGGGCGTCAACGCGGTGGATGTCGACAAGTTCGAGGCAGACTCGGGCGACAAGCTCGGCACCAAGGACACCGACCAGTTCTGGATCGTGGGCTATGACGTTAAGGACGTCGAGATGCCCGACGCGCCGGCCGTGACGGGCTTTACGGCAAACGCTGTCGATTCGACCAGCGTTACGTTTAGCTGGGACGATGTACTCGCAAACAAGAGTGGCTTTAGCTACGGCGTGGGCATGCTGCAGAGCAATGCGGCGGATGCGGTCGTCAATAGCTGGAAGATTGCCGACAACACGCAGACCTCGCTCAAGTGGGATGGGCTGCAGCCCAATACGGAGTATCGATTCGCCATCGCCGCCGTTAAGAATGGATCCACGACCGAAACAGGTATTCGCTCGGCAATCATCACGGTCAAGACCATGCCCGATGGCATGACGATGACCGTGAGCGGACCTGCGGCGGATGCTGCGGAGGGGTCGGATCTTGGATACGACTCTTCGGTTGAGCGCGCGGCGGGAAGCCACCTGACGCTCTCGGCGATTGGCCATGTGAAGCAACTCGGTGCCGACGATAGCGAAACAGGGCTGGCACCGACCTATATGTGGTACCGCAAGGGCCGCGGCGAGACAGAGTTTAAGCTCGTGGGTGCCGATGGCAACCTCGCGGCTGGAACGGCCTCAAAGCTCGAGATTGACCTGACCGCAGACGATGACGGTGCGCAGTATTACTGCCACGTGGGATACAACGACGTGGGCCTCGACACCGGCACGACGCTCGTGAATATCGAGGCCGAGGAGACGGCGCCCACAACGGTGAACGCCACCCCGATCCGCACGCGCCGCCTGTTCTCACAGGCAAGTGCGGGCGCCAAGAAGTTCCTGGACCATACGCTGGTAAACACCGCCGGCCCAACCGATTCCGAAGGCTCAAAGGACCCCGAGACTCCTGAGACCCCGACGAACCCGGACAAGCCCAAGTCCGACAACGGAGCTAAGACCGACACCAAGGTCAAGACTACGACCACAGCGAAGAACCTCGCAAACACCGGCGACCAAACATTCGCCCTAGTCGCCACCGCAGCAGCAGCGGGAGCAACGCTCGTAGTGATAGCCCTCATCATGCTGATCAAGCGCCGCAAGACCCACTAGTAGCCAGTCGAACATATCGACAACCCAAAAACCCGGGTAGCCAAAAAACAGGCCACCCGGGTTTTCTGTTGAGTGGAGACTCCGCAAGCGGAAACTGCATCCCACAATTAGCGCCCGGAACGGGACACATTTTCCGTCAAGCCCTCATCCGGAAAATCCATCCCAGTTTGAGCGCCCAGACCGGGACGCACTTTCCCAAAGGGTCCTCAACGGGAAACTGCGTCCCATAATTAGGCCGAGAAATGGGATGAACTTTCCCAATGAGAGCCAACCGGAAACCACGTCCCAGAATCAGCCCCCAAAGTGGGACGCACTTTCCCAACGAGCCTCAACCGGAAAATACATCCCGGAATCCAGCTGAATAGTGGGACACACTTTCCCAATCGGGTCCCAAGCGGAAACTGCATCCCAATCCGGACGTGAATTCTGGGATACGGTTTCCGGATGCAAAAAAGGCCACAAGACGTGGCCTTCAACTTATATATGTTCAGCAGATGTCCCCATGACAAGCCGCGTTTCAACACCGAGGCGTCTGCCCGGCGACGCGGAATGTAAGGTTCATCA
>CABUGR010000101.1 GCA_902491135.1 uncultured Collinsella sp.
TGGGCGCAAAGTCCAAGCTGCGATTCGCGGCTTCGAGCGACATGCGATAGCGGCCGCTAATGAGGGCGCGCGACGCAAGGGCGGCAAGCCAGCGCAGATAGGGGCGGCGCGTAAGGTCGCCTGCGGCCTCGCGCTCGTAGGGGTCCTGGGCCGAGGCGATTTTGAGCGCTAGGTCGTGCTCGACCTCATCGCACTTGGACACCAGGTACTGTACGTATTCCTCGTTGGATTCGGCGGTGAGTGCCGTCAGCATGCGCTGAGCGTCCCAGTTGGCCGGATCGAGTGCGGCCGCCTCGCGGAGCATGTTCTCGGCAGCTGTCTCTTCTTGCTCTGCCTGGGTATCGTCAGGGATAAAGGGAATGCGGTAGTCGACAGCCTCGACCACCTTGGCAATGAGGTGCCCGGCGCGGTCGCGGTCGTGCACGATGAGCGGTGCGGGGTTGCGGGTGAATTGTTCCATCAGACGCTCTACGGCGGCAGCGTCGGTGAGCGGGATATTGTCGCGGCGCAAGGCCTCAAGAACGAGGCGATGGCAATCCTCTTGAATGGGATCGAATGCCATGGGGCCTCCTTTGCTGCGGTTAGGGTTCAAATGTTTCTATATAAGGTTCTAGTTTACCCGCATGTGGCACACCGGGGGTGCCGCACTTGGACTTGCACCTTTGCACCACGAAGACGGATGTCGCACAAATGTCGGCACCTTGGACGACCGAGTGGTATCACGGTGCCGCAAACGGTCGATTTTTGGCGGCGAACGGTGCATATTTTGGAGGGGCACCGTCCTGCCCAGGATATGTAGTCAACCTTGATAAAACGTTTGCCCAGCTTGGGAGTATGAATGCCGCACAAGGGTCTTCAGGGATAGAAAAAACGTTTCATCATTGGCGGCTTTAGGTGAATAACTGACCAACCAGAACGGTAAAATAGTGTTTGTCTGAGCGTTGAGACGTTTAGACATCGCGCATTGTCATCGCCGGCAACGCGCAAACCGGTCCTAACGGAGCCAATTGGGTGCTCCGTTATATACGCAAGTCTAAGAGGGGCTTGTTTAGGAGGCACAGTATGGGACGTTTTACCAATCCTCGCGATCTGTACTTTGGTGAGGGCGCTCGCCACGAGGTGAAGAACCTCAAGGGCAAGAAGGCCATCATCGTTTCTGGCGGCAGCTCTATGCGCCGCGGCGGGTTCCTGCAGGACGTCGAGGCCGACCTCAAAGAGGGCGGCTTCGAGGTCAAGCTGTTCGAGGGCGTCGAGTCCGATCCGTCCATCGAGACGGTCATGAAGGGCGCCGAGGCCATGCGCGAGTTCGAGCCCGACTGGATTATCGCCATCGGCGGCGGCTCGCCCATCGATGCCGCTAAGGCCATGTGGGTCTTCTACGAGTATCCCGAGGAGTCCTTCGATAACATCATCCAGCCGTTCAGCTTCCCCGAGCTGCGTCAAAAGGCTCACTTCTGCGCCATCTCCTCTACCTCCGGTACCGCTACCGAGGTCACTGCCTTCTCCGTCATCACCGACTACGCCAAGGGCATCAAGTACCCGCTGGCCGACTTCAACATCACCCCTGATGTCGCCATCGTCGACCCCGAGCTCACCTACACCATGCCCGCCAAGCTGTGCGCTCACACCGGCATGGACGCTCTGACCCACTGCATGGAGGCCTACGTTTCCACCTGCGCCTCTATGTTCACCGATGCCAACGCTCTGCACGGCATCCGCGAGATCGTCGAGTGGCTGCCCAAGTCCTATGCTGGCGACCATGAGGCCCGTCAGCACATGCACGAGGCTCAGTGCATCGCCGGTATCGCCTTCTCCTCGGGCCTGCTCGGCATCGTTCACTCCATGGCTCACAAGACCGGTGCTGCCTTCGAGAACGGCCACATCATCCACGGTGCTGCTAACGCCATGTACCTGGGCAAGGTCATCCAGTGGAACTCCAAGGACCCGCGTGCTGCCGAGCGTTACGCTTACGTGGCCAAGGAGATCCTGCACCTTCCCGGCGAGACCAACGAGGAGCTCATCGCTGCACTCGTCCAGAAGATTCGCGACCTCAACGACCAGCTCAACATTCCGCAGTCCATCAAGGATTACGCGAATGGTGGCGTGAAGGTCGACGCCGAGAACCCGCAGATGGTTTCCGAGGAGGAGTTCCTCGCCAAGCTGCCCGAGATCGCCGCGAACGCCGAGACCGATGCCTGCACGCCCGAGAACCCGCGTGAGACCAAGGCTGCCGACTTCGAGAAGATCCTCAAGGCCTGCTACTACGACACCGACATCGATTTCTAATCGACTCTTGTTATCGTAACGAGGGGCTCCGCACGTATCTGTACGGAGCCCCTTTCTTTTTTCTTTTAGAGAATGGGATAGTTATGGCTGCAATTTTCAATAGCCCCAGCAAGTACATCCAGGGTCCGGATGAGCTGGCCAAGCTCGGCTCCTATGTCGAGCCGCTCGGTGCTAAGGCCCTCGTCATCGTGACACCTTCGGGCAAGAAGCGCGTCGGTGCCAAGATCGAGGGCGGTTTTGCCGAGGCCAAGGCCGAGCTGCTGTTTGAGGACTTTAACGGCGAGTGCTCCAAGCGTGAGGTCGATCGCCTGGTCGCGCTCGCTCGCGACAACGGTTGCGACATCATCGTCGGCGTCGGTGGCGGCAAGATCCTCGACACCGCGAAGGCCGTCGCCTATTACCTGGAGTCCCCGGTTATCATTTGCCCCACCATTGCTTCGACCGATGCCCCGTGCTCGGCGCTTTCGGTGCTCTATACCGATGACGGCCAGTTCGACAAGTACCTCTTCCTGAAGGCAAACCCCAACATTGTCCTGATGGATACGACGGTTATCGCGGCGAGCCCGGTGCGCCTGACGGTTTCCGGTATGGGCGATGCACTCGCAACCTACTTTGAGGCCCAGGCGACGCATGATGCCGACGGTGGCACTTGCGCCGGCGGCAAGGGCGGCATGGCTGGCTTGGCGCTCGCCAAGCTCTGCTACGAGACGCTTATGGCCGATGGCGTCAAGGCCAAGGTCGCGCTGGAGAAGGGTGCGCTCACGCCTGCCGTCGAGCACATCATCGAGGCCAATACGCTGCTTTCGGGCATTGGCTTTGAGAGCTCGGGCCTTGCTGCTGCTCATGCCATCCACAATGGCCTGACGATGCTGCCCGAGTGCCACGGCATGTATCACGGCGAGAAGGTCGCCTTTGGCACCATCGTCCAGCTGGTACTCGAGGATGCCCCGACCGAGAAGCTCGAGGAAGTCTTGGGCTTCTGCATTGAGCTGGGCCTGCCGGTTACGATGAAGGAACTTGGCGTTGCCGAGCTTACGCGCGAGCAGGCCATGATTGTTGCCGAGGCCGCCTGCGCGCCCGATGACACCATGTGCAACATGCCGTTTGAGGTGACGCCCGAGATGGTCGCAAACGCCATCCTGGGTGCTGACGCGCTGGGCCACTACTATCTCATGGATGAGTAAATCAAGCTAAGGAAGGGGCAAAGCCGGCAGACGGCTTTGCCCCTTTTTGCTATGGTGCAAAGGGGTCAGGTTGCTTTGCACCAATTATTGTTGATGAAAGGGCGGATTCTCGTACGGCGCTTCCCATGGTTTATGGCGGTCCCGGACGATATGTTCAGGGGCCGGGTGAGCTCTCGCGTCAGGGCAGGTATTTGTCATGGTTGGGCTGCGCTGCCTATGTCTTGTTTGACCAGGGCACCGAGGATCGGCTGTGCAAGCAGGTCGTCGATGGATTTCTGGACGAAGATCTAAGCGAGCCGTTCTTTAAGATTTATGACGGTCCGTGTACGGAAGAGGCCGTTGTCGAAATGGCTAAGGAAGCCCAGGCCGAGTATTGCGACATGGTGGTGGGTATTGGCGGCGGCAAGATGCTCGATATCGCCAAGGCCGTTGCGTTTTATGCCGAGTTGCCGTTGTGCGTATGCCCCACGGCGGCTTCGATGGACGGTCCGTGCAGCGCGATTTCTGATGGCGACCTGCAGGGTGTTGCAAATGCGGTCTTTAGAAACGAGCGCAATATGGCCAACGAGCAGGCCAAGGTGACCAGACAAAAGCTCGTGCAGCTCATGCGCGAGGCATAGCTAGGCGCTTGATCGACCTTGTGCAATCGAGGCGGCGATAGGCATAGGCTATTTGCCTCAAAGGTGCGCCGCGTGTAATTTGCCCGAGGCGTGGGCCGATAGCGTATCATTATCTCTTGCTTGTTTCCACTGCTCAGGGAGGGGCCGCGCATGGCGCAGGAACACGATCTGTTTGATGACATTATCGAGATCAGCAAGGGTTTCGACTTTCTTAAAAACCCGCTTGGCGGCGTGACCGATGCACTCGATCCGTCGGCGCCGCAGTGGAATCCTGCCGACTACAAGGAGCGCCCGCGCGGCAACACCATTCCGTGCTTGACCTGCAAAAACGAAAAGAGCGGTTGCACCGCGTGCATGGACGTGTGCCCGGTCAACGCTATCGAGGTCGAGGAAGATGCCATCGAGATCCTCGACTCCTGTCGCAAGTGCGGCCTGTGCGCCGCTGCCTGTCCGACCGAGGCGATCATCTCGCCGCGCCTGGCGCCTAAAAACCTGTATGACGATATCGTCTCCGCTGCTACGAGCCACGAGACCGCCTACGTCACCTGCACACGCGCCCTCAAGCGCATGCCGCGCGAAAACGAGGTCGTCGTTGCCTGCGTGGGCGATATTACGGCCGAGACCTGGTTCTCGGTACTGGCGGACTATCCCAACGTGAGCGTCTACCTGCCACTGGGCGTGTGCGATAAGTGCCGCAACACCGGTGGCGAGGACATTCTGGGCGAGGCCATTGCTACCGCCGAGGAGTGGGCGGGTACGGGCATGGGCCTGGAGGTCGACCCCAAGAGCCTCAAATGCCATAAGCGCCGCGAGTACGAGCGCAAGGAGTACATGGATAAGATTGCCCGCACCACGGGCCTGACGGTGACCAAGCTCAATCCGGCGACGGCGGCGCTGGCCTCGGTGACGCAGAAGTTGAAGGCTCACCGTCACCAGATCACGCAGCTCGAGCGCACGCTCAACACCATGTGCGGTACCACGACGACCAAGCGTCGCCGTTCGCTCACGCACGGGCGGCAGCTGGTGCTCTCGACGCTGCAGAACCACCCCGAGCTTGCCCAGAATATGCAGGTGAGCACACCGGAATGCGATTTTGACAAGTGCACGTCGTGCGGCGAGTGCGTCAACGTGTGCCCCACGTTTGCCTGCGATTTGGTGGGAAGCGGTCGCTTTGCACTGGAGTCCACGTATTGCCTAGGTTGCGG
>CABUGR010000102.1 GCA_902491135.1 uncultured Collinsella sp.
TACGGCGCCATGAGCCTGTTCTGGTTCGTGGGCGTCCACGGCCCCTCGATCGTCGAGCCCGCCATCGCCGCCGCTCTCGTTGCCAACATGACCGACAACCTGGCTGCGTTCCAGGCTGGCCAGCACGCTTCCGCTGTCCTGACCCAGGGTGCCCAGTACTTCGTCGTCTGCATGGGTGGCACCGGCGCCACGCTCGTCCTGGTCTTTATGTTCTGCTTCCTGGCCAAGTCCCAGGAGATGCGCGCCGTCGGTAAGGCCGCCATCGTCCCCGTGTGCTTTGCCGTCAACGAGCCGCTGCTGTTCGCCGCACCCATCGTGCTCAATCCCGTCTTCTTTGTCCCGTTTGTCTTTGCCCCGATCGCCAACATCTGGATCCTCAAGATCTTTATCGACTTCTTGGGCATGAACGGCTTTATGTACACCCTGCCCTGGACCGTCCCCGGCCCCATCGGCACCATCATGGGCCTGGGCTTCCAGCCGCTCGCCTTTGTGATGCTCGCCCTTATCCTGGTCGTCGACTTCGTTCTGTACTACCCGTTCTTCCGTGCCTATGACGCCCAGAAGTGCGCCGAGGAGGCCGAGATTTCCCAAGAGGAGCTCGCCGCCAAGAACGCCGAGAAGGCCGCCAAGCTCAACGATGCCTTCCAGGGCAAGGCTGACGCCGAGAGCGTTGCCGCCGGCGCTGCTGCCGAGGCCGTGAAGGCCGACGCCCCCGCCGCTGTCGCCACTGAGGCAACGACCGCCAGCGACCTCAACGGCAAGCGCGTGCTCGTGCTCTGCCAGGGCGGCGGCACCTCGGGCCTGCTCGCCAACGCGCTGGCCAAGGCTGCCAAGGAGCGCGGCATCAATCTTGAGACCGCTGCCGAGGCCTATGGCAACCACGTGGACATGCTCCCCGACTTTGACCTGGTCGTCCTGGCCCCGCAGGCCGCCAGCTACTTGGCCGACCTGCAAAAGGACTGCGAGCGCGTGGGCAACAAATGCGTCGCCTGCCGCGGTAAGCAGTACATCGAGCTCTCCCAGAACGGCGACAAGTCTCTCGCCTTCGTAAGCGAGCAACTCTCGAAGTAAGTAACGCTCAGGGCCAGCCGACCATCCAAGACCGGCTGGCCCTTCGATTTAGACGATTGGATCATCATGTCCGTTAACCCCGCTAGCGTCACCAACCCGCCTGCGCAGTTTCCCGAGGACTTTGTCTTTGGCGGCGCCACCGCTGCCTACCAGGTAGAGGGCGAGACCCGCACCCACGGTAAGGGCAAGGTTGCCTGGGACGACTTCTTGGAGGCCCAGGGGCGCTTCTCCCCCGATCCCGCTTCGGACTTCTACAACCAGTACCCCGTCGACTTGGAGCTGTGCGAGGAGTTCGGTATCAACGGCATCCGCCTCTCCATCGCCTGGAGCCGCATCTTCCCCAACGGTACCGGCGAAATCAACCCCGAGGGTGTCCAGTTCTACCACGACCTCTTCGCCGAGTGCCACAAGCACCACGTTGAGCCGTTTGTCACGCTGCATCACTTCGATACGCCGCTTCCCCTCTTTGAGAAGGGCGACTTCCTCAACCGCGAGACCATCGACGCCTTTGTGGACTTTGCCACCTTCTGCTTTAAGGAGTACGCCGACCAGGTAACCTACTGGTTCACCTTTAACGAGATCTGGGCCGACGCCTCCAACACCTACATTGAGGGCACCTTCCCCGGTGGCGTCAAGGCGCATCTGGCCGAGGCCTTCCAGTGCGAGCACAACATGATGCTCGCCCACGCCAAGGCCGTGCTGGCCTTCCACAACGGCGGCTTTAAGGGCAAGATCGGCGTCATTCAGTCGCTGGAGTTTAAGTATCCGCTCAACGAGAACGACCCCGCCGACATCAAAGCCGCCAACAACGAGCACGTGCTGCAGAACCAGTTTCTGCTCGACGCCACCTTCCGCGGCGACTATGCCCCCGACACCCTCGAGTGCGCCAACCGCCTGGCTGCCGTCTCAGGCGGCACCATCGAGATCCTGGACGAGGACCTCGAGATTATGCGCGAGGCCGCGCTCTACAACGACTACCTGGGCGTTAACAACTACCAGTGCCGCTTCTTGAAGGCTTACGATGGCGAGAACGACCTGCACCACAACGGTACGGGCGAGAAGGGCACCGGCCGCTGGCGCGTTAAGGGTATTGGCGAGCATGTGAACAAGCCTGGTATCCCCACCACCGACTGGGACTGGATCATCTATCCCGAGGGCCTGTTCGATCTGCTCGTCTACATTAAGCAGCGCTACCCCAACTACAAGCAGATCTTCATCACCGAGAACGGCATGGGCTACAAGGACCCCTACAAGGACGGTTTTGTGGACGACCAGCCGCGCATCGACTACATCGAGCAGCACCTGCGCTGGTTGCTCAAGGCCATGGAGGTTGGCGTCAACGTAGGCGGCTACTTCCTGTGGAGCCTGCAGGATCAGTTCTCCTGGACCAATGGCTACAACAAGCGTTACGGCTTCTTCTACGTTGACTTTGAAACCCAGAAGCGCACGCCCAAGGCAAGCGCATACTGGTATAAGCACGTGGCGCAGACCCGTCGTCTGGACTAGCGGCTTGCGACGAGCGGTTGGCGGAATTGCACCGCCCACATAACCTGTCCCCATTTCTCAGCCGGGGGCGGCACGTCACACGGCGCGCCGCCCCCGGCCTTTTTGGGCGGTTCGGGGTCCGTTTGTCTCAATCTGTAACATCTAGCCGAGTTTTTGGGTCCTAGCTGTTACAGATTGAGACGAACAGGATTGCTCTTTCCGAAGAATCTAAATCTGTAACACGTAGCCCGCTTTTGACCGTCTACCTGTTACAAATCGAGACAGACGGAGTAGGACCTAACCCCGTATGTCCCTAACAGTCGAGCGTTCGACCAGCGTGCTCGGCACATGAATCGCCTCGATAGACGAGCTCTCTCCAATCGCCGCCTCAAACGCAAGCTTACCGACACCGCGCAAATCAAATCGCAGCGTCGTCAGCCGATTGTGAGGAACAAGTCCCTCGAGTGCGTCGTCGATACCAACCACGCTCACGTCGTCGGGCACGGACAGGCCCGCGTTCTCGAGCGCGGCGATAACGCCCAGCGCCATCTGGTCATTTGCCGCAAGCACGGCAGTCGGCGTCTGCGACCCGCCGGCAAGCACCTCGGCCGCAATCCGCTCGCCCATGGCGTACCCACTGTCCGCACTCCAATCGCCACGCAGCATCGGAGCGGCATCGACATGAGCACGACCCAGCGTATCGCGCCAACCGGCCTCACGAAAACGCGAGGAAATCGAGTTTTCCGGACCCGCCACAAACCGCATATTCGAGTGACCATGTTCCAGCAGATAATTGGTCAACAGCTCGCACGAACCATACTGGTCGGAGTCGATCGTCGTGCAGCGCGGATGCGCATACATGGACAGGATGACCGTTCGCACTCCCGGCTGGGGAACAAACTCCTCAAAATCGGGAGCCATGCGGTTCATGTTGAGAATCATGCCGTCGACGGGTCGCTCGACCATGCGGCGCGAGGCATCGGCAAGTGCATAGGGCTTGTCGCCGCCCATCTCGATCATAGTGACGGCAAAATCATGCTCGCGCGCCGCTTGCATGATACCCTCGAGCGTCGCCAGGTTACCGACACGTGTGATGTTGTACATGCACAGGCCAATAGAACGATACGACCCGCCGCGCAACGCCGCTCCAGCAAAATTGGGACGAAAGCCCAGCTCTTCCATGGCGGCCAGCACACGCTTGCGCGTCTTTTCCGTCACGTTGGGCATACCGTTGACCACGCGAGACACAGTCTGGCGGCTCACGCCAGCGAGCGCCGCAACCTCTGCCGCGCTCGCCGAACGACCATTCCTTGTCTGCTGATCCATGCCTTCCACGCTAACCTGCTTCCCAACTATTCCCCGCGCCCATGGCGCATCGTACATACATTGATAACGTGCTCATGATACCCGAGCCATATACCACAACATGAAAACTTCTGTCAATCAAAACCGCTTACCGAACAAATACAACCGTTCGCAGCTGTTTGAAGTTGTTTTGTTTCTATACATCCCAGCCGGATGTTAACGTGCTGATTGTCAAATGTTCACGTGCTCATTTTGGTTCTAATCATTTTAAGATAGTGTTTATCGGGCTTTTTCACCGCTGAACGCTAACCAGGGAGCCTCCTGAGCGCAAACGCACAATATCGAACAGCGAGACGAGAGGATGTATGCATATGTCTTTGCTAAACCGCGTACAGCAGCTGCCGAAGGGCTTTGTTTGGGGCGCCGCAACCGCCGCGTACCAAACGGAAGGTTCCACGAAGGTGGCAGGCAAGGGTAAGACCATGTGGGACGATTACCTTGTCGCCCAGGGTCGCTTTTTGCCCGACCCGGCCAGTGATTTCTACAACCGCTACGAGGAGGATATCCGCCTTTCTGCCGAGCATGGACTCAACGCCATTCGTGTGTCCATCGCCTGGACCCGCATCTTCCCCAACGGCGACGATGCCGAACCCCTCGCCGAGGGCGTTAAGCACTACCACGAGCTGTTCGCCTGCTGCAAAAAGTATGGCGTCGAGCCCTATGTGTCCCTGCATCACTTTGACTCCCCCGCCGCCCTGTTCAACCCGGGCGACTGGCTCAACCGCAAGACCGTCGACGCCTATGTGCGCTATGCCGAGTTCTGCTTCCGCGAGTTCCGCGAGGTCAAGAATTGGTTCACCATCAACGAGCTCATCAGCCTCTCGCACTCCCAATACATCCAAGGCAACTTCCCGCCCAACCATCACTTTGATGTGACGAGCGGCATCCAGAGCCAGCACAACGAGCTCGTTGCCCACGCCCGCGCCGTCAACCTGTATAAGGATCTTGACGAGACCGAGCACCTGGGCGGACGCATTGGCATGGTCAACGTCCTGACGCCGGCATATCCTGCCACCGACTCGCCCGCCGACCAGCACGCCGCCGACCTGTACAACGCCTTCTACACCGACTTCATCATGGACGGCGCCTTCCTGGGTCACTACTCCGCGCGCACCCTCTCACTCATCAACGAGATTCTGCGTGCCAACAACGCCACACTTACGGTTGAGGACAGCGACATGGAGGAGCTCGCCAAGGCGGCGCCCCGCAACGATATGTTCGGCCTCAACTACTATCAGTCGGCGTTTATCGCCGCCTACGATGGCGAGTCCACCAACAGCTTTAACGGCACCGGAGACAAGGGCACCTCGTGCTTTAAGTTTAAGGGCGTCGGGCAGCAGGTCGATATGCCGGGTATCC
>CABUGR010000103.1 GCA_902491135.1 uncultured Collinsella sp.
CGCTGGCGACAAAGTGGTCGACCAGCTCAAGGAGAATCATCAGTTGGGCTGGACGTTCGTCGACTCGACGGCCGATGCCAAGGAGGGCGTCGAGAGCGGCGAGTACTATGCCGCTATCGTGATTCCCAAGAACTTCTCGGATAACCTGGTTTCGATGCTCGACGGCAACTACCATCAGCCCAAGCTCACGTACTACGTCAATGAGAAGAAGAGCGCCATTGCGCCCAAGGTTACCGATACCGGTGCAAACACCATCGAGGAGCAGATCAACTCGGAATTTGTCTCTACGGTAGGCAAGACTGTTGCCGGTATCGCCAAGGATGCCGGAGTCGATTTAAAGGACAAGGCAACCCAGACTCAGGATTCGTTGGCCGGTTCGGTATCAGAGGCTTCCGATACGTTGGGCGAAGTGCGTGATTCGATTGGCGACATGAATGCCGCCATCGATAAGACGAGTGGTTCCATTGCCTCGGCAGATGCGGCACTTGCCGGTCTGCAGGGTCAGGCGCCGTCGCTGACGCAGGCGATCTCCCAGGGCAATGACCTGCTGGGCGAGGCTCGCGCCACGGCGGGCAACTCTGTCGCCTCGCTCTCCAAGGCGCTCTCGGAAGGCAGCCTTGCGCTCACCAAGACGTCAGCCTCCGCAAACGCTGCGATTGGCAAGCTGACGGGCACGGTCGCATCTACGACTACCCGTATCGACAACTCGCTTGAGTCTCTCCAAGCGACGATCGACCACAATAAGGCCGTTATCGGGCACTTGGAAATTCTCGTCAATGACACGTCGACAGGTTCCAAGGAAATTGACGCGCGCATTGTATCGATCATCGATTTGCTCCGCGAGCAGAATGAAAAGCTTCAGAGCATCAAGGACGGTCTGTCTGCGCAGTCGAGCGCCATGGCGAATGACGCTGCGGCTGTCTCGGGTGCCAGCGACGCTATCAATAATGCAATTCAGACCGGTGCGACCAACCTTGGCCAGGCTCAGACGGACCTGGGTCAAAACGCGCTGCCGAAGGTCTCGAGCGCACTTGATTCGTTTGCCGTCGTCTCGGGTGATCTGACGGGAATCGTGTCTGGCCTCACGCCTACTATTGCAAGTGCGCGCGGTACACTTTCGCAACTCAACGCCACGCTCGGTCAGGCCAAGACCACGCTGTCCCAGACCGATGCCTCGCTTGCCAAGGTCCAGGACAAGCTCGCAACCGCCGCCAACGACATCGCGGCGCTACAGACCTCCGAGTCCATGGGCGAGCTGGCCGGCCTGATGGGCGTCGACGTCGATGATGTTGCAGACTTCATGGCATCTCCGGTCGAGCTGACCTCAAAGTCAATTTACCCGGTCAAGAGCTTTGGTTCGGGCATTGCCCCGTTCTATACCAATCTGGCGCTGTGGGTGGGCGGCTACGTGCTTATCGCCATCTACAAGCTCGAGGTCGACCGCGAAGGCATCGGCAGCTTTACCGCGCGTCAGGGCTACTTTGGCCGCTGGTTGCTCCTGGTGATCCTGGGCGCGTTGCAGGCCATCATCGTTACGGTAGGCGATCTGGTGATCGGCGTGCAGTGCGTCAGCCCGCTGCTGTTCGTGCTGGGCGGCATCGCCATCTCGTTCACCTACGTCAATATCATCTATGCGCTGTCCACCACGTTTAAGCATATCGGCAAGGCTATCGGCGTCATTCTGGTTATCGTGCAGATCCCGGGTTCGTCGGGCATGTACCCCATCGAGATGATGCCAGGCTTCTTCCAGTGGCTGCACCCGCTGCTGCCCTTTACCTACGGCATCAATCTGCTGCGCGAGACGGTCGGCGGCATGTATTCGTTCAACTACCTGTTTAACCTGTGCATTCTGGGCGTGTTCTTGATCGTGGCGCTCTTTATCGGCCTGCAGCTGCGTCCGCTGCTGCTCAACCTTAACCTGCTCTTTGATAAACAGCTCTCCACGACCGGTATGATGATTTGCGAGTCCAACGACCTGCCGCGCCAGCGCTACTCGCTGCGCACGGCCATGCGCGTCATGCTCGATTCCGATTCGTACCGTCGCGAACTGCTCGATCATGCGGTCGCCTTTGAACATCGCTACCCGTACTACATCAAGGGCGGTTTTGCCGCCGTGGTGGGCGTTCAGGTCCTGCTCTTTGTCCTGTCGACGGTTCTCGATATCGACAATAACGGCAAGATCATCCTGCTTGTCATTTGGATCATCTCGGTTATTGCCATCTGCGGCTGGCTGATCAATATCGAATATATCCGAGCGAGCCTCAATACCCAGATGCGCATCTCGGCGCTTTCGGATGAGGACCTGCGTCGCGAGATGCGCGAACACACGGTCGCCATTCCTGCCGCCCGCCACATGTTTGGCCTCAACGCCAGCGAGCGTGGTGCCAAGGGCGGCGATCAGTCCACGGGCCGCTTGCCGCATATCGGCTCGCACCATAAATCTCAGGGCAGCGACAGCACAGCCACAAATGATGGAGATACCACCGCGCTTGGCAAGCACTCCAAAGGAGGTGAGGCATAAATGAAGAACATCCTGCATCTGTTTAAGCGCGATGTCCAAAACGTGTCTCGCTCCGTGATCGGCTTGGTTGTCGTGATGGGCCTCATTATCGTACCGTGTCTGTACGCGTGGTTTAACATCGCCGGCAGCTGGGATCCGTACGGCAACACCGGCAATCTTAAGATCGCCGTGGTCAACACCGATGAGGGTTACGAGAGCGATTTGATCCCCGTCGAGGTTAACGTGGGCGAAAACGTGACCGCCACCCTACGCGGCAACGAGAGCTTCGATTGGGTTGTGCTCAACAATCGCGAAAAGGCTATCGAGGGCGTTAAGTCGGGCGCGTACTATGCTGCCGTCGTTATCCCCAAAACGTTTAGCGCTGACATGATGACGCTTTTCTCGACCGACGTGAAACACGCCGATATCGAGTTTTACGAGAACCAGAAGGCCAACGCCATTGCGCAGATCGTGACCGAGAAGGGTTCGAGTGCCGTTCAGAGCCAGGTTAACGAAACTTTTACCGAGACCATTACGAGCATCGGTCTTAAGACGGTGTCCAGCCTGCTCGATTACATGAGCACCGACCAGGTCAGCAACTTTATCGCAAACCTGTCCTCGACGCTCGGCGATTCGATTGAGGACCTGCGAGACGTTCAGGCAAATGCTTCGTCGCTGGCGGGCATTTTGAGCTCCACGTCCGATTCGCTG
The DNA here is from genome assembly GCA_902491135.1 of uncultured Collinsella sp. GTDB lineage: Bacteria > Actinomycetota > Coriobacteriia > Coriobacteriales > Coriobacteriaceae > Collinsella. The sequence continues at coordinate 3,212 of CABUGR010000103.1, forward strand.
ACGTCGGCGAGCGGCATGCTCAAGCAGACCGGTGCCGTCGATGAGTCGACAAAGCAGCTCATGGAACATGCCAAAAGCGGCATCGATGATTCCAAAGAAGCGCTTAAGGCGGCAAACGATGCCATCGATGCCGCAATCGATGGAAGTGCGGGTTCGTTCGACAATGTGTCTGCCGAGCTCGCGAAGGCGTTCGACACCGCGAACCAGCATGTCGACCTTACGGTGTCCCAACTCAACGATGCCGCTGCGGCTCTTAATGCGCGCGCCAAGGATATCGATGCGATGGCCGATCAGCTCCGCAGCCTTGCCGACCAGGTGAGCGATGAGAATTTGAAGGACGGCCTCAAGTCCGCCGCGACGTCGCTGGGCAGAATCGCCGTTGAGTACCGCAGCAATGCCAAGGATCTGGCGGCCACCGCGAAGTCTCTCTCCGATAGCATGGCCGAGGTCAACAACTCGCGTGCCGAGGTCGATCAGGCCATCGCCGATGCCAAGGCCGGCATCGCGGGCGCCAAATCCGATTACGATTCCACGTTCTCGGTTAAGGCCAAGGAGCTCAAGAAGACCGTCTCGGGCATCCTAGACTCGCTCGATGGTATCTCGGGCAATCTGGATAGCGCCGTAGACGGCCTGACCGACGCATCCGGTTCGCTGGCAAAGGGCCTCTCCAAGGCTGCAAAGCTGGTCAACAAGGCTTCCGATCAGTTGGGCGAAGCGTCGGACAAGATCAGCGCGTTTAAGGACGAGCTCGACGGTGCCTTGATGTCAGATGACCTCGCTACGATCAAGACGATGATCGGCAATGATCCCGAGGGTCTGGCCGTGTCGCTTTCCGGCCCCGTCGCGCTCGATCGCAAGCCGGTCTATCCGATTCGTAACTACGGTTCGGCCATGGCACCGTTCTACACGATTCTGTCGCTATGGGTCGGCTCGATCGTGCTGGCGGCCATGATGAAGGTCTCGGTTGACGATGAGCTCATCAACGAGCTCATCCCCGTGCGCCTGCACGAGATCTACCTGGGCCGCTACCTGTTCTTTGGCGGTCTGGCCCTGCTGCAGGCGACACTCGTGTGCGCGGGCGACATCCTGTTCTTTGGCATCCAATGCGACAACCCGCTGCAGTTTGTGCTGGCGGGCTGGGTCGCGAGTCTCGTGTTCTCCAATATCGTCTACACGCTTACGGTTTCGTTTGGCGATATCGGCAAGGCTTTGGCCGTTGTGCTGCTGGTCATGCAGGTCGGCGGTTCGGGCGGTACGTTCCCCATCGAGATGACCGGCCCTGTGTTCCAGGCGATCTATCCGTTCCTGCCGTTTACCCATGGCATTAACGCCATGCATGCCGCCATGGCTGGCGCCTACCATATGGAGTACTGGGTTGAGCTGGGCATTCTGGCGAGCTATCTGATTCCGTCGCTGGCCCTGGGCGTCGTCTTCCGCCGCCCGGTCATCAAAGCCAACGACTGGATCATCGAAAAACTGGAGTCAACCAAATTGATTTAGTTCAGCAACGTAAACGCCGTCGGAACATCGAGATCTTCCAACCCGATGCTTTAGCGTAGTGAATTGCACGGGCTGCTTGGTTGTTGCTACAGTAGCGGGGCGTGCCGGGGGTCCGGTGCGCCCTGCTTTTATTTGACCATGAGGCGGCACGCAGCCATGCGCGTGCGGACACCACGCCCAGATTGAGCGCGAGGATGCCCTATGGCCCAGCATGCCACTGACAATATCGAAATGATGCCCGATAGCCCTGTTGCTCGCGAGGACCTGGGCGCGGGCGGCACCTCCCGCGGCGCCGGCGCTCGCTCGCCGCTGTTCTGGAAAGTCCTGCTGCTTTCGGTGGCAGTCGTCTGGGGCTACTCCTTTACGACCATGAAGGACGCGCTCGACACCATTCCGGTGTTCGAACTGCTCTACGTGCGCTTTCTGCCTGCGGCGTTGGTCATGTTTTTCATCTTCCACAAGCGCATCATCGCGCACCTCAACGCCCGCAACCTTATCGTCGGACTTGGCATGGGCGCACTTATGTGGGCCGCCTACGCCCTGCAGACAGTCGGTCTGG
>CABUGR010000104.1 GCA_902491135.1 uncultured Collinsella sp.
TTTGGCCTTGAGATTTCGCCTGAGCGCCTGGTCGAGATTATGCTGGAACTGCAGGACCAGGGTGCCAACAACATCAATTTGGTGACGGCGACGCACTATGCGCACCTGTTGCCTGCCGCGATTGCTGCGGCGCGGACGCGCGGGCTGGTCATCCCGATCGTCTACAACACGAGTGGCTACGAGCGCGCGAGTGCCGTGGCGGCGCTGGGCGACCTGGTCGATGTGTGGCTCACCGACTTTAAATATGCCGATGCCGGGCTTGCGCAGTCGCTTTCTCATATTAAGGACTACCCGCGCGTGGCCGTGTCGGGTCTGGCCCAGATGGCGCGCGAGATCGATCGCCGCGGGGGGGAGCTGGTGGATGAGGGCGGGCTCATGAAGCGCGGCATCATCGTGCGCCACCTGGTGCTGCCGGGGCATGCGGATGACTCGTGCCGCGTGTTAGACCTGGTGTGGCAGACGGTGGGCGACGTGCCGATCTCGGTCATGAACCAGTACACGCCCAATGCACTCATGCGCGAGCAGGGCGGCGACCTGGCGCGCGCCGTGACGCGCGAGGAGTACGAGCTGGTGCTCGACCATGCCGACGACCTGGGCTTTACGACGATGTTTTGGCAAGAGGGCGGCGCGGTAGACGAGAGCTTCACCCCGGCCTTCGACACCACTGGTGTCCTCACCAGCGCAAAGTAGTGCGTTCGTCGATGATTTTTCTGGGACGGGGATTAAAAAATCATCGAGAGGATCGCCTGTTCGAAAAGTTGCCAAAATAGCCGCGCTCCAAAAAGACTGGTTATTGGGCGTTGACAGTTGGCGAGCCGTAGGTAAAATATCGACTTGTCCTGGGGACGTAGCTCAGTTGGGAGAGCGCTGCCGTCGCATGGCAGAGGCCGAGGGTTCGACTCCCTTCGTCTCCACCCTTGGATTTGATAAGCCGCTGACATTGTGTCGGCGGCTTTTTTTGAAAGAAAGGGCTGCACCATGGCCGAGCTTGAGTCCCAACCATTGTCCGACGAGGAGCGCGCTGAGTTGGAAGAGCTCCGCGCCGAGAAGGCCCGCCGCGAGGCTCGGGAAGAGGCCCGTCGCGAGCGTGAGGAGCTGGCTGCCCTGCGTGCCGAGCGTGCGAAGGCCGAGGAGGTCGCCGCGAACGCCGCATCCGCATCGGCGCCCGCGCCCGCACCCAAGCCCGCTGCTGCGAAGCCTGCACCTGCCGCGCCCAAACCTCAGCCTAAAAAGGCCGCTCGTCCCAAGTCCGTCGAGCCCAAGCCGAGCCGTGACGAGATGACCTTTGCCCAGCGCATGGTTACCTCCAAGGAACCTACGGGCGAGAACGAGATCCCCGGCATGGCGCCGGCTCAAAAAATCATCATTGTCCTTGCCCTCATCGCGTTTATCGTCTTTATGGTTTACACGATCACGGGCAGCATGGGCCTGCACTAACCTGTTCGCGCCGGGCTCCATGCCCGCACGTCCGCCTCGCCCAACCCTCAACCTCTGCACCACACATTCGAAAGGTCGCCCCATGGCTTTGACCGACATCTCGCATCCCACCGACATTGCAATGCTCACCGATCTGTACGAACTCACTATGGCCCAGGGCCTGTGGGAGAGCGGCAAGGCCAATGAGCAGGGTTGTTTTACGGCGTTTTACCGCGACCATCCCTTTGGCAGCGCCTATGCCGTCATGTGCGGCACCGCCGAGCTGCCCGAGCTTGTCGAGAACCTGCGCTTTACGCCCGAGGACATCGACTATCTAGCTTCGCTCCAGGCTCCGGCCGGCGGCGCGATGTTTAAGCCTGCATTCCTCGACTACCTGCGCAACTTCCGTGCGCACGTGAACATTGACGCCGTGCCCGAGGGCGAGCTCGTGTTTCCGCGCGAGCCCATGGTGCGCGTCACCGGCCCGTCGCTGGAGTGCCAGCTTCTCGAGACCGCGCTGCTCAACATCGTCGGCTTCCAGACGCTTGTTGCCACCAAGACGGCACGCGTGGTGTTGGCGGCCGACGGTCGTCCCGTGGCCGAGTTTGGCCTGCGCCGTGCCCAGGGTCCCGATGGCGGCCTGGCCGTCGCGCGCGCGAGCTACGTTGCCGGCTGTTCCTCTACGTCTAATGTGCTCGCCGGTCGCCGCTACGGTATTCCCGTCTTTGGCACGCATGCGCACAGCTGGGTGATGAGCTTCGATTCCGAGCTCGAGGCCTTCCGCGCATTTGCCAAGTCGAGCCCCAAGAACTGTACGCTGCTCATCGACACCTACGATGTACGCGAGGGCTGCGAGCATGCCATTACGGTTGCCAAGGAGATGGAGGCGGTGGGCGAGCGCCTGTCGGCTATTCGCATCGACTCGGGCGACCTCGCCAAGCTGTCCAAGTATGTCCGCGGCCGTTTTGATGCTGAGGGCCTGCCCTATGTGGGGATTTCGGTCTCCAACGACCTGGACGAGTACACGATCCAGTCGCTGCTCGACCAGGGTGCGCCCATCGATAGCTTTGGCGTGGGCACCAAGCTCGCGACCTGCTACGATCAGCCGGCGCTGGGCGGCGTGTACAAGCTTTCGGCCCGCCGCGCGAGCGAGACGGACCCGTGGACGCCGGTGGTGAAGCTTTCCGAGCAGCCCTACAAGCGCACGATTCCCGGCGTGCAGCGCGTGCGCCGTTATTACGATGGCTTTGGCGGCCCGGTCTGCGACATGATCTATGACGAGGACCATCTGGCAGGTGAGGGCGCCGCGCGCGGCAATACCCTCGTGGCCGTAAACGATGCGGTGCTGGTGACCGACGTGTCCGAGCTTGAGTATCGTGAGCTGCTGGTGCCGATCGTGCGCGACGGCAGTGCGGTTGCTCCGCGTGAGAGCATCAAGGACGCGCGCGAGCGCTGTGCTTGGGCACTCGATCATCTGGACGCAGCTTTCAAGCGCTTCCTGTACCCGCAGACCTATGTTGTGGGCATGGAGCAGGGCCTGGCTCAGGTGCGCGACGAGCTCGTGCGCAAGAACATGGCCGCGGCTTCGGCTTTCCCCTGGGCTCACTAATTCCTTGGGCGGTAGGGGCGAGTCACGCTCCCTTGGCCGCCAGCTCGGCCGCTCGCTGAACAGTTGATTGGTTTGACGTATGACGACTTCTTATAAAACGATGGTGGTAAAGATCGGTTCGTCCACGGTGGTGGGCGCCGATGGCAAGGTCAACCGCGCCTTTATCGGCGGACTTGCCGATCAAGCCGCAGCGCTGCGCAAGCTCGGCTGGCGTCTGGTCGTGGTGAGCTCGGGCGCTATTGCCTGTGGCTATCCCGTGTTGGGCTTCGACCGCAAGCCGGTCGGCGACCTTCCGAGCCTGCAGGCCTGCGCCTCGGCTGGTCAGTGCATCATCTCGTCGGCCTACGACGAGGGGTTCCATGCGCGCGACCTGCTCACCTCGCTCGTACTGCTCACGCGCCACGACACGGCCCGCCGCACGTCCTACCTGCATGCACGCGACGCCCTGCTGCGCCTGGTGGAGCTGGGCGTGGTGCCGGTCGTCAACGAGAACGATACCGTCACCGTCGACGAGATCAAGTTTGGCGACAACGACACGCTGGCGGCGCTTGTGAGCTGCCTGGTTTCTGCCGATCTGTGCGTGACGCTCTCGGACATCGATGGCCTCTATACCGCCAATCCGCACGAGGACCCCACGGCCGAGTTCGTCCCGGTCGTGCATAAGATCGATGCCAAGATTATCGCCTCGGCAGGCGATTCTTCGACTTCGGTGGGCACGGGCGGCATGATCACCAAGATTCGCGCGAGCCGCATCCTGATGACGGCGGGTATTCAGAGCGTGATTTGCTCGGGCGAGGAGCCCGATGCGCTCGTGCGCCTCGCCCGCGGCGAGAGCGTGGGCACGCTGTTCGATCCGCCGGCGGAGCGTCTGGACATCGCACCCCGCAAGCTGTGGATCGCACTGGGCGACAAGGCGCATGGCTCGGTGACGGTTGACGACGGTGCCGCGAAGGCGCTGGTCAGCCGTGGCTCTTCCTTGCTTGCGGTGGGTATTCGCGAGGTCGATGGCCAGTTTGCCGAGGGCGATGTGCTCGATGTGTGCGATCCGAGCGGTATGGTCGTCGCCCGCGGTATCGCCGAGGCCGATTCGGACGTGCTGGAACTTGCCGCCGGCCGCCGCCAGGACCAGATCGCCAGCAACCGCCTGCTCGCAGATCTGGCAGAGAAGCCGGCGATACACAGGGATAACTTGATCGTATTTGCATAAAGAAAGACAGCGCTGCGGATCGTTTCCCGCAGCGCTGTCTTTTTCGTGCCGGCACTTGGGGACGTTCCTATTGTGCCGGCAGGTGGGGACACTCCTTTGCTAGAAGATTCGGCGCAGGTCTCCGCGGTTGAGGGCCTCGTCGAAGAGGTGCTTGAATACCACGCTGCCGTGCAGGCCGTCGTGCTCGAACTCGTTGGTCACCCAGGCATGCGAGTTGCCCACGCGGCTGAGCGTATCAAGCTGCAGGCCCGAATCCACGTACATGTCGTCGAAATACACCGCGGCCTGCAGGGGCACCTCGTTGCACGCCAGTCGCTGCGGGTCGTAGATCTTGTCCCAGCTGGTGTCTTCCATCAGCAGGTCCATGGCGGGCTTGAAGGGCTTGAGCTCGGGCATCTGCTCGAACATCCACGGGAACATGGCCTCGCCGGTAAACATGAGCGGGCGCGCGAGTGTGTCGAACTCGGCACGATGGGCCTTCTCCTCTGCTGCGGCCCAGCGAATGGGCATGGTGTCGCCGTCGGCGTAGATAAACTCCTGCAGTGTCCAGTACAGCGGGTTCGTGCGTGTGTTGGTGCGCTCGAAGGCGCGCATCAAAAAGCTGTCGGATACCGAGGAGCCGCAGCTCAGCGTACCGTCGCCAGTAACAAAAGCGTGATCGATAGTCCAATGCATGCGCTCAAAGCTCGGCTTCATGCCAAAGTCGCTGCCCATGAGCTGTAGGCGCTCGACCGTCATCGGCGAGCCGTCGGGCAGCACGGGCTTCTGAGCCTCGAGCGCATCGGCCAGGGCTGCCACGCGCTCGACGTCAGCGGGATAGCGGTCATAATACTGCTGCGTCTTGGCGGCCATGCGCGGGAAGGTGTGCGCGTAGACCTCGCTGGCGCTCGCCGGCACGTGGGGGATGCCGCCGCAGGTGAAGCTCGCCATTGAAGACTGTGGCTACACCTCCGTGTGGG
>CABUGR010000105.1 GCA_902491135.1 uncultured Collinsella sp.
AAAGAGTGATCCATTCTCGCGTCTGCTTGCCATCATCTCCGAGATTCTGCAACCGGTTCTTGGCGTGCTTATGGCCGGTGGCTTTATCAAGTCGATGCTCGCGCTCTGCACGGTTGCCGGTTGGCTTGCCAAGGACAGCAATACGTATGTGACGCTCTCGGCAATCGGAGATTCGGTCTTCTATTACTTTCCGCTAATCATTGGCTGGACGTCGGCCAAGAAGTTCGGACTTAAGCCCGTTATGGGAATGGCGCTCGGTGGTATCCTCGTCTACCCGACGCTCGTTGCCCTTATGGGCGGAGATCCGCTCTACACGCTCGGCGCCGGCACGGTCTTCGAGTCCAATGTCTACGGTGATATTTTTGGCATCCCGCTGATCATGCAGAATTACTCATCGACGATTCTGCCTGCGATCTTTATCGTCTGGATTGCCTCCAAGGTGCACAAGGCCCTTTCTAACGCGCTGCCCGCGCTTGTGAGCTCGTTCTTCTCCAACATCCTGACGCTCCTCATTTGCGGCATCCTTGGCCTGCTTGTGGTCGGTCCGGTCATGACGGTCCTCTCCAACATCGTTGCCCAGATCATCTTGATGCTCATCAACTTCCAGCCCGCCATCGCCGGCTTCGTCATCGGCACGTTCTGGAGCCTGCTCGTCATGTTCGGCCTGCACTGGGGTATCATCCCGCTGTGGTTCCTCGATGTCGCAACCTACGGCTATGACCTCATTAATCCGCTCGTGTATGCAGGCGGTTGTGCCATCGCCGGTGCTGTGCTTGGCATGATCATCCGAACCAAGGATTCCGAGGAAAATGCTGCCGTCAACATTCCCGCCCTTGTCTCTTCGATTTTCGGTGTCAACGAGCCTGCGCTTTACGCCATCTTGCTGCCGCGTAAGCGCCTTATGTGGGCAACCTTTATTTCCGCTGGTGTAGGCGGCGCCATCGCCGGCCTCATGGGTGCCAAACTCTATGCCTTCGGTGCCTCCGGCCCGCTCGGTTTTCCGAGCTTTATTAACCCTGCCGGCATCGACATGGGCTTTATCGGCCTTGTCATCTCCGGTGTGGTCGCTTTCGTTCTGGCTCTTGTCGCCGCTATGGTGATCGGTACCAGGAAGGACGAGGGCGGTAAGGCGCTCAACATCTCGGTGGACTAGTCTGTCTGCGCACTTTAACTAAATATGCCTCGGACGGCGACGTGCCGCCCGAGGCATATTTGTGTTTTGTGCCGTTGTCAGCGTGTTTGCGGACACAAGTCTGCGGTTGTGGAGCAGCGGGGATTATGACGGTCGTGCCGCGGTGGAAGACGTACGGTCGCCCTGCAGGAGCTGACGGTAGGGGAGGAAGCCGATGAACGAGACGACCGCCTGCGAGTGCGCGGCGTTTCGCTTGAGGTAGAGCCTGACCTCGGAGGTCGTCGCGGGCTCGAGCGGCACCAGGGCTACCTTTCCGCTGGCAAGCGATTCCGCCGGCTTGCGCATGAGGAATGAGACGCCGGCGCCGCGTGCGACAAGAGAGATGATGTTCTCGGCTCGTTTGCCGGTGAACGTAACGCGTGGGCCAAATCCAGCTTCGCGACAAAGGGAAAGGACGCTTACGAACGAGCCTTGGGGAAGCATGAGGAAATTCTCGTCGATAAGGTCGTCTATCTCGACGGTGTCACGTTCGGCGAGCGGATGGTCGAGCGGAAGGACGGCCACGAGCCGGTCAGTCGTAAAGGGAATCTTTTTGAACTCCGGCTCGATGGCGCCACTGTCACGGATGAAGGCCAGGTCAATGTCCTCGTGCAGGAGCATACGCTTGAGTGTGTCGCCCTCGCCCTCGATGAGCTCAACAGAATATGAGGGGTTCGCCTGCTGAAAATCGATGACGGCGTCCGTGATCCCATAAGGGGCCATAATGGGGATAGAACCTACGGTGAGGTGCTCGAGCGGCTCACCTGCGCCTATTTGAATGGCGGCAAGATAGCGGTGCTGAAGCGTCGCAATTTTTTGCGCATAGGGGAGGAGCGCTTCACCTTGCGCGGTGAGTGTTACGTGGCGCTGGCTTCGATCGATGAGTTTGCAGCCGAGTTCGTGCTCCATTGCCATGATGTGCTTGGAGAGGGTTGATTGCGACATGAAAAGCAGTTCCGCCGCATCAAGAAACGTGCGTGACTGCGCTAAGATGGCGAATTCGCCAAAGCGGCTGATATCCATAGGGAGGCCTCCGGTACCCTCATTTTGGCAGGTGGCCTAAACCACGACGCCATTGCAGTGGTCGATTTCGTGCTGGATGATCTCGGCGGTGTAGCCCGAGAAGTTTTTGATGCGGTGAACGAAGTTCTCGTCCAAATACTCAACCTTAATGCGGCGATAGCGGGTACAGGGACGCTCGCCGATCAGCGAGAGGCATCCTTCGCTCGTCTGATAGGCATTGACCTGTTCAAGAATTTGAGGGTTGTACATCAGGAGCGCCCTGTTGCCGTCCTTTACGCAGATGATGCGTTTGCGCACACCGATCATGTTGGCGGCGAGCCCCACGCACTCGTGCTCATGCTCGTGGAGTGTATCCAGGAGGTCCTGCCCGGTCGCGGCATCGTCGGGCCCCGCGTCTTCGGAAGGCAGGCGCAAAAAGAACTTGGATTTCATGATGGGCTTAATCATGGCGGGCTCCTCATGTCTCATGCTTTCGTGGACTTTTAATAATAGCGCGGAAGGAAAGCTGCGCGTCCGCGTTACAATCTTTTGACGTTGGACCATGTTGCCAGATTCGTCGTGTACGGCGTCTGGCGTAAGTCTAGGGCTCATTTTTCGCCCTGGACTGTTCCTCTGGGGCGATGCGACTGTCGTTCCAAGAGGAAGGAAATGCATGGGGAGCAAATCTCAGCAACAAGTTCAAGCAACGCCATCGGCCACTGCGGCGCTTCTCGTCGTTATGTATATTGCAGCCTTTGTTGCCGCGTTTAACGAGAACATCATTAACGTGGCGTTGCACGACATTATGGCAGCCTTTTCGGTGAGTGCCACCACGGCGCAGTGGCTCGTTTCGGGCTACATGATCGTGACGTCGATCTTTACGGCCATCATGGCCTTCCTGTCCGGCCGTTTCTCGACGCGCAAGCTGTTGTTTTTCGCATGCGGATGTATGGTCGCCGGCGAAGTCCTGTGTCTGATCGCTCCGTCGTTTAGCGTTTTGCTACCAAGTCGTATTTTGCAGGCTGCGGGATCGGGCATCTTGTTCCCGCTCATGATGAACGTGGTGCTGTCTTGCGCCCCGCGCGAGAAGCTCGGTCTGTATCTTAGCCTGGGCGGTGCCTGCATTACGCTAGGGCCGGCGTTTGGACCCGTAATCAGCGGTCTTATGTGCACGTTGTTCGGCTGGAGGGCGGTGTTCGTAGTGCCGCTGGTGGGCGGCATTGTGGTCGCTGCGGCGGGCGTTAAGCTTGTTCAGAATGTCGGAGAGCGCTCGAGCACCACGCTTGATATTCTGTCGGTTGTTTTGCTCGCCGCCGGCATTACGGCATTCGTGTATTCCGTAGGCGAGTTCTCGACCAATCCGATTGCCGGCATCGTGGCGCTTTTCGCCGCCATTGTGCTGCTCGGCCTGTTTGCGGCCCGTCAGCTCAAGCTCGAGCATCCGGTGCTTAACGTGCGTCCCATGGCGAGCGTTCGTTTTTGGCCCGCGTGCCTGCTTGTGGTGGTGTCGATGATGACGACGTTCTCGATGAGCGTTTTGTTGCCGCTCTATTTTGAGGGCGCATACGGCATGACCGCACTTATTGCGGGCTTGCTCATTTTGCCGGCGATTGCCTGCAACGCCGTGACCTCGATTGTGGGCGGACGCGTGATGGACGCCCGTGGCGCATGGCCGCTGCTGCCGGTCGGCTTTGCCCTGATTGCCGTGGGGCAGACTGCCATCTCGATGACGGCGGCAAGTATGAACATCGGCGTCGTCGTGGCGCTGACCGTTGTGGTGTATGCCGGAGTCGGTTTGGTGCTGAGCCCCTCGCAAACGGCCGGCTTGGAGACGCTGCCTGCCGCTGAGCATCCCCACGGAACGGCATTGCTTAACACGTGGAACATGATTGCCGCATCGTTTGGCCCATCGCTGTTTATCGGTCTGCTCTCGAGTTCTGCGGCGACTGCCGGCGCGGCTGGCGCTGCGACCGACGTTGCCCAGGCGATTGGATTTGCAACTGCCGTGCGTGTGGCGGCTGTGATTGCCGTGGTCGGGTTCGCGACGTCGCTGGTGTACGCTCGTCGCGAGTCGCACATGTCGCATTAATGTGTGCACATAGATTCTGCAGCTAGATTGGATGGCAACACCATAAACTAATGGACGTTTTGCCGAGAGGCATGAATGTTTAAAGCGCAAAGAGTGCGCGACGGGCCCCGCGAATGGGGCGATGATGCCCGAGAGGGCTAAGAAGGAGTCTCATGTCCGAGAACGAAGAGATCATGAACGAGACCGAGAACGAGACCATGGCTGCCGAGGTTGAGGCAGTCGAGACCGTGGAGACCGAAGCTGCCGAGGTTGAGGCTGCTGACGAGGTTTCCGCCGAGGAGGAGGCCGAGGTTGTCGAGGCCGCCGTTGATTACGATGACGAAGAGCTGATGGACAAGATGCAGAAGGCCGCCCGCCTGCTGCGTAGCCGTCGCTTTGCTATTTCCAAGGAGGAGGAGGCCAAGGCCGAGCGCATGGCGAACATCGAGCGCGCCATCAAGCTTCTTGACCTCAAGCCCAAGATGGAGCAGAAGGAAATGTCCGACCTGCTGGGCATGCGCCTCCGTGAGCTCGATGGCCTGATGGCCGAGGCCGAGGCTGCCGATCTGGTCGGCCGCATCGACGACGCCGAGGGCGATATGCGCAAGATTGTTGTCTTCGCCGCCGAGGATGCCGCTGAGGGCCTGGTCGAGCTTGCCAACAAGAAGGAGAAGCTCCTGCCCGAGCTTTCTTATGAGGAGGCCACCGAGCTGATGGCCGCTCTCGATAAGGTTATCGCTCCGCTCGTCGCCATGGGCCTGGACGAGGACCGCGGTCCTCGCGGCGGCCGTGACGACCGTGGCGGCCGCGGTGGCGATCGCGGCGGCCGTGGCGGCTTTGGCGATCGCGGTGGCCGTGGCGGTGACCGTGGCGGTCGCGGTGGCGATCGCGGCGG
>CABUGR010000106.1 GCA_902491135.1 uncultured Collinsella sp.
GATTCTGGGGCTAACGGGCGGGGCCCGCCGAACCAGGTTAAGCAGCCGGGCAGATCTTCTTGAAGAGCTCGATGACGTCGTCGAGCGTTGCCTCGCGCGGGTTACCCGGGAAGCAGGCGTCGGCCATGGCGTCCTTGGCCAGAACCTCGATCTCGTCAGCCTTCATAGCCTCGCAGACGTGCGGGATATTCACGTCGGCAGAGAGCTGCTTGACGGCGGCGATAGCAGCATCGGCAGCCTCGTCGGTGCTCATGCCCGTGGTGTCAACACCCATGGCAACGGCAACCTTGGCCAAGCGCTCGGCGCAAACCGGCTTGTTGAACTCCATGGCGATCGGCAGCAGCATGGCGCAGGCGACGCCGTGCGGGGTGTCGTAGTGAGCGGACAGGGTGTGAGCCATGGCGTGGTCGATGCCCAGGCCGACATTGGAGAAGCCCATGCCGGCGACATACTGGCCAAGAGCCATGCCCTCGCGGCCGGAGCCGGGCTGACCGGACTTGGCCTCGGCAACGGAGTCGCGCAGGTTCTCGCTGATCAGCTTAATAGCCTCAAAGTGGAACATGTCGGAAAGCTCCCAAGCGCCCTTGGTGGTGTAGCCCTCGATGGCGTGGGTCAGAGCGTCCATGCCAGTGGAAGCGGTCAGGCCGGCGGGCATGGAAGCCATCATGTCGGGGTCGACGACGGCGACCTCGGGGGCGTCGTTGGTGTCAACGCACACGAACTTGCGGACCTTCTCGGGGTCGGTGATGACGTAGTTGATGGTCACCTCAGCAGCGGTACCGGCGGTCGTCGGCACGGCGATGGTGAACACGGCGTGGTTCTTAGTGGGAGCAACACCCTCGAGGCTGCGGACATCGGCGAACTCGGGGTTGTTGATGATAATGCCGATGGCCTTAGCGGTGTCCATGGAGGAGCCGCCACCGATGGTCACGATAGCGTCAGCCTCGGCGGCCTTAAAGGCCTCGACGCCGTCCTTGACGTTCTGGATAGTGGGGTTGGGCTTGATCTCGGAGTAGAGGCTCCAAGCGATGCCGGCAGCGTCGAGCTCGTCGGTCACCTTAGCGGTAACGCCGAACTTGACCAGATCGGGGTCGGAGCAGACGAAGATCTTCTTGTAGCCGCGACGCTGGAGCTCGCCGGGGATCTCCTTGATGGCGCCGGAACCATGATAAGAGATGGTATTGAGAACGAAACGATTAGCCATTGATAGCCTCCCATCGTGTGCGAGGCACCCATTACGCCCCGCGCTATAAGTCCCATCCTAACGCTTTTGAAACAAAAAACGCGTGAGAACATCAAAAGTGTTAAAGCGTTTCAACAGAATAACGGAGCCCTGTCCTTCCCTCCCGACAGCAGCGAAGGCTAGATTATAGGAGCAATCGCCCAAAGAATACGACCGACTCAGTCTATAAATTGTTTCTGTTTTAGCAATATATGTTTGACAATACGTTTATAACAAGATACTTTGTAGTGAATAACATGCATGCAGCAAATAACGTCATTCATTTTGTTAGAAATTGCCCATGCGGTTATTGCAGCTGCATCTACTGCAACGTACGGCGTAATTCTCCGCACGAGGCAGAAGACGGTTCCAATTCGATCGAGGCGATGACACATGGTGGCTAGTGGTCCTAAATCGAGCAAGGCGGCTACAAACGAATATCGAATCAATTGAAGGTAACCCTTATCCGCATACTCTGGCTCTCGTCAACCCAGCGGGAGACAGCCTCAACATCAAAAAACATGGGTTCACGGGTCCACTAGGACAGCTATTGAGTCTTAAATATACCGTTTATGACGATGCAAATGAAAAACTCTTCACTGTCGTCGACGGTGGTTTTAGCAACATGCCCAGGGTTGCGCTCATCATCGAACACGAGGAAGTTGCGGTGTTTGATTATGGTCTAAACAGACTTGAGATGAAGTGCGTAACGAACATACCGAATTACACAATAAAAGGTAACTTCCTATTTGGAGATTACGATATATTCAGCCAACGGGAAGTGAAACTATCTTCAGTTATCGTCCTTCAATGTGATAAACAATCGTGCTTTAGCATACAGGTTTTGGATAAAGCCGAATTAGCCGCCGCAATTGGAATACCTACAGCCATTGCCCTTCTTAGGGCTCGGATTGAAGAGCATCTCGAATAAATCGCAAAAAGCAGTTCGTAGCAACATTCAGGAGCTGGATAGTTTTTTTTCTGGCTCCTGGAACTGTATTACATAGTCTGCAAATTGTTCGAAACCACGTCCATGATCCGCAGTAATGGTGGTATGTTTTTTCAACTCCTGCGTAAACGCTACTTTCAAAAAGGATATCGAAACACTATCTAAATTGTTGCAAGACTCATCCAGACTAATAATAGAATAGCTGCTCAGAAAGGCTCTACAAAGCAATAAAGAGGACAGTTCTCCGCCTTGATTATCAACTTGATTACTGTCGTCTTATTATGAATAAAAAGCTCTGACATATGTCCATCCCCTTAACTAATAATCATAGCTGGAAAGATGACATTTTTATTCTATAGCCTCAAACAACACGCTTTGCTGACGTCAAATCTTGTCATTACAAACATGCACCTTAGCGCTTAAGACTCCAAAAAAGGGGCGGCCGAGATGGCCGTCCCCTCCCCAATATTGATCAGTGCGGCAAAGGAACAGCCCCTTTGCCGCAATCGGTTACTTTCGGCAGCCCTCTTTCCAAGCCTCGGCCGCAACCTTCCAGCGTAAGCGCAAGTCACGCTCGCGGTCGATAAACATAATGCCAAACGCGACAAACAGCAGCACGCTCGCCACCGCAATGGCGTGCAGGCCCATGCGCTCGATGCACCAATTGCCCAGCACGGCGCCAAACACAAAGGTGAAGATCACGCCAAAGTACAGCAGGCCGTTTTCCAAAAAGCCACGCCTATGGGTGATGATGTAGTCGTCCACGTTTTGCAAGGCATTACGCAGATTGCCGATGCACATAGTCGTGGCGATGCCGTGTCCATGAATCTTGCGGAAGCTCTCGACCTGCATACCGCAGGCAAACGAAGTGAGGCAGTTGGCGAGCAGGTTGAAATCGCCACCCGGGATAAAGCTCACGCCCAGCAAGATAACGGCTTCAAAGAACACCGTCACCTGACGCCAGTGGATCACGCTGCCAAACCGTTCGTGTACCAGGTCGGCAAGCATAATACCCACGGCAAACGACACCACGGGGAAGAAGTAACGCCCCGCCAGCGCCCAATTGCCCTCCGAGATGCTCACGCCCACCAGCAAGATGTTGCCCGTCTGCGCGTTGGCGAAAACATGATCGCGCCCAATGTACGAATACACATCCATAAAGCCACCGGCGAGCGCCAAGATGATGCCCAGCTCAATAGACTCCGATATCTGTTTGGCACGCTGCATCGTCGTGCATCCTCCTTGTTGACGACTCTCTCGTGCGTTGGCGGAAACATAGCCGCCGTTCATACTGTAACCCATTGACAACATGGCATGGGCGCGAGACGGGTTCCTCAACGCGCAGATACACAGTCTGGAAACAAACAACACACGCATCGACGCGCCGATCCGCCAGCCCATGTACTCCACCAGTCTTTTTAGCGCCGTCCCAAAAAGACTGGTTACAATTACGTGCAGCATACTAACAACGGGAGGAATCGTGGCAAAAAAGCCCCAGGACGCTCAGCACAACCAGCACGGCAAGCATGCCCAGCGCGGCCAGCAGCAAAAGCGCGGCGGCAAGGCGCAGGCCACGGTCGCCCGCGCCAAGCATTCCCAAGCGACGCCCGCCCGCCCCTGGCGCCCGGGCCGCGATAAATTCCTCCCCGTCAGTCGAGCCGACATGGATGCACGCGGCTGGGACCAGTGCGACTTTGTCTACATCTGCGGCGACGCCTATGTGGACCATCCCAGCTTTGGCATGGCCATCATCAGCCGCGTACTCGACGCGCACGGCTACAAGGTGGGCATCATCTGCCAACCCAACTGGACCGACCCCGCCAGCATCACCGTGCTCGGCGAGCCGCGCTTGGGCTTTCTCGTCAGTGCCGGCAACATGGACTCCATGGTCAACCACTATTCGGTGACCAAGCATCGCCGCCACACCGACGCCTACACGCCCGGCGGCGAGGAGGGGCGCCGTCCCAATCGCGCCGTCACGGTCTACGGCAACCTCATCCGCCAGACGTTTAAGGACGCTCCCATCATCATCGGCGGCATCGAGGCGAGCCTGCGCCGACTGGCCCACTACGACTACTGGCAGGATAAGCTCAAGCGCTCGGTACTGCTCGACTCGGGCGCCGACATCCTCATCTACGGCATGGGCGAGCACGCGATTGTCGAGATCGCCGACGCGCTCGACGCGGGGCTGCCCGTCGATCAGATCACCTATATCAACGGCACCGTCTACCGCACGGGTTCGCTCGACGAGGTCTACGACTACGACCTGCTGCTCAGCTGGGACGACCTTACCGCCGACAAGCTCAACTACGCACGCAGCTTCAATGTGCAACAGCAGAATATGGACCCCATCACCGGACATCGCCTGGTAGAGCCCTACCCCAACAGCGTCTATGTGGTGCAGAACCCGCCATCGGCGACGCTCACCACCGATGAGATGGACGAGGTGGCCGAACTCCCCTACGCACGCGATTGGCATCCCGATTACGACGCGGCGGGCGGCGTGCCGGCCTTTGCCGAGATCAAGTTTTCCATTAGCTCCAACCGCGGGTGCTTTGGTGAGTGCTCGTTTTGCGCCCTCACCTTCCACCAGGGCCGCGTGTTGCAGATGCGCAGCCACGACTCGATCATGCGCGAGGCCGAGCTGCTCACGCGCGATCCCGAGTTTAAGGGCTACATCAACGACGTGGGTGGACCGACGGCCAACTTTAGCCGCCCCGCCTGCGACAAGCAGCTCAAGCACGGTGTGTGCAAGAACAAGCGCTGTCTGTGGCCGAGCGTATGCAAGAACATGGTGGTCGACGAAAGCGGCTACACGCAGCTGTTGCGCGACCTGCGCCAGCTGCCGGGCGTCAAGAAGGTCTTCGTGCGCAGCGGCATCCGTTTTGACTACACCATGGCCGATGCCTCGGACGAGTTTTTACGCGAGCTGCTGGAACACCATGTC
>CABUGR010000107.1 GCA_902491135.1 uncultured Collinsella sp.
GGCCGAGCCACGGCCGGGGCCGACGCCGATGCCGTTGTCCTTGGCCCATTGCACGTACTCGGCGACGATCAAGAAGTAGGCGGCAAAGCCCTTGTCGCAGATGACCTTGTATTCGTACTCAAAGCGCTCTTTGATGTTGACGCCGCCGATCTCGCGCGTGGCCCAGTCGTCACCGTAGTGCTGACGCAGGCCTTTCTCGCACTCGCGGCGGAACTGGCTCTCGTGCGTCTCTCCGGGATCGAGCAACGGGAAGCGCGGCAGGATGATAGAGTCCCAGTCCAGCTCAACGTAGCACTTGTCGGCGATCTCGAGCGTGTTGTCGCAGGCCTCGGGGCAATACGGGAACATCGCCCGCATCTCCTCCTCGGTCTTCATGTAAAACTCCGAGCCGGTCATGCGCATGCGGTTGGGGTCATCGACCTTGGCGTTCATGCCAATACACATGATGACGTCCTGCACGGGCGCATCCTCGCGGCGCAGGTAGTGGAAGTCGTTGGTGGCGATGACCTTGACGCCCACCTGCTTGGCGATATCGATGAGCGTGCGGTCCATCTGCTCGTCGGTCAGGCCGTTGTCGGTGGTGATGCCATGTTCCTGGATCTCGATGTAGAAGTCGCCGGGGTCGAAGGTATCGCGGAAGGTCTCGGCCCACTTGATGGCGCCCTCCATGTCACCGCGGTCGATGTATTTGGGGATGATGCCCGCGATGCAGGCGCTCGTGCAGATCATGCCCTTGGCGTGGCGGCGTAGGTTGTCGAGCGTCACGCGCGGCTTGTAGTAAAAGCCCTGCACGGCGGCCTCGGAAACCGTCTGCATCAGGTTGACGTAGCCTTCCTGGTCTTTGGCCAGAAGGATCATGTGGTAGAGCTCGGGCTTGTGGTCGCGGGCAAGGGTCTCGTCCGGCGTAAAGTAGACCTCGCAGCCAAAGATGGGCTTGATGACCAGAGGCGGCTTGAGCTCGTCGATATTGCCCTTCTCGTCCCACATGGCCATGTCCTTCACATACTGGGCATGCTCGCGCGGGTTTTCCTCGGGGTCGGGCTCCACCAGCTCGTCGCGGCGGTCCTTTTCCAAGAAGGCCTTGTCGTGGCTCCAGGTTTTGTACTCGGGCGTGTTGTGATTGACGGCGTCGCAGGCCAGCGCCAGGTCGGGCACGCCATACATGTAGCCGTGGTCGGTAATGGCCACGGCGGGCATGCCAAGTTCAACGGCACGATTGACCATATCCTGGATACGGGTTGCGCCGTCGAGCATGGAGAAAACAGTGTGATTGTGCAGATGGACGAATGCCATGTGATGAGCTCCGATGCGGGTTCGTGTTCTGACTGAACGATTTTACCCCACGGCACGGACAGCACCCGAACCTAGCCAAACCCACACGGGTAGTCTTTTTGGAACCTTCAAAAAGGGGAATGAGGGCATCCAGATATATCGAGTATTACTGGAACCCCGGCGATGCGCGGAATGATTTGTGACGAATAGTCATGTCCATCAAGAAGGCTCGACGCTTCGGATAGCTCGTCAATCGATATATCAATTCTTGGAGACCTGCATTCCTACCATTTTTAATGAAACGACGGCGGTAATTGCTATCGCGATTCCGCCAATAATACCGAGCGCTATCTGAATGGGATATAATCCTAACACATGTCCAAATATGGAGAAAAACATTGCGGAAAAGAGAGCCCTTACCAGAGATGCGATGGAAAGGATCGTCGCGCGGAGATCGTCCGCTATCGCGTCTTGGATTAAGTTTTCCGAAGTGATGTACACCACTTCTGGGAGAAAACAAAGCACCATGCTAAGGCCAAACAAACACAGCGGATTTGAAGCGAACCACGGAAGAATCATGAAAAGGCCAGCCTCAATTAGCATCGAGCCGCGCATGGTATTTCTTTTCCCGAAACGCGATGAGAAGAAATCTGCTGCAATGTAGGCCGTCGCATTTACTGCATAGGATGCACCGAAAAAGATTCCTATTATGGAGACGGGAGCATCAAATGCGTCGAATACCAACTGATTCAAGTTGTAATAACTCCCGTAGAATCCGTCGAGCATGCTTGTGCCGATTAGGAGAAGCAATATAGCAAAAGCGGATTCTCCAACGCACCAGGTTTCGCGTCTGAAGATCTTGGCTACGTCAAACCTTCCCTCCCCAGAGCTTTCAGAACGGGTCGTTTCCGTCCTCTCAATGGGATACAGAAGGGAAAGCTGCAGAAGATAGAAAACGGAAACGCATACGTAGAGGGCACTCCAAGATACTTGGGCAATGAATGATCCAAGTACGATTGCCACTCCCGTCGCGATTGATTGCGCGGCAAGCAGCCGAGCGTTGATGGTGAGGAAGCGCTCTCCTTGACCGGCATTTCGGGCAATTTCATATAAAAGTGCTTGTTCGGATCCCGATTGAAGGGAGTAGGCGAGTGCCTCAACAAGGGAAAGCGCGACGAGAAGGGGGCCTGAGAGCAACAGCACGCCAGCCGTATGGAAGAAAAGCAGCAGCACGCCCACTTGAATCGAGAACTTCTTTCCAAAGAAATCGCCTATCAGCCCTGTTGGCAGCTCGAGGACGACCGTCGCAATGTTAAACAGGGCTTGATAAAGCGCGATTTCCGTGACAGACATTCCTTTCTCCGCAAGGAAAAGTAGAAACACTCCCCGATTTAAAACAAATCCCGCGAGAACGAAAAAGGCGGAATAGACGTGCAGTTGCGTAGTGGCATTCTTATTCATTTGGCACTACCAACAACTATTTTTGTCGGGCCGCTCGCTACTGATTCGAAGCCTGAAGTGTTCACAGTTGATGTGAAGAGCGGTAAAGCTTTTGCACAGGGTATCAATGGAATACATCCGAAGCGTTGGCAGTATCATCGGCGAAGGCGGGATTAGCCTTTACGCGGCGCTCACCCTCGATGTATTTGACGATTTGATCAATCGTCTGGTTGGCGTGGCTCTTGAGCTTGCGCTCATAGAGGAAGAGGCCGAGCTTGCCGCGCGTGCCAGACGTGTTGCCACCCACACCCTGAAAATCCTCGGTATAGGTGAGCTCGCAGGCACCATCGCCAGCAGGTGCAGCCTCATAGCGCATGGTATTGATGCCCGCCGCATACTGAAAACGGACCTCATAGAGGCACGGGTAGTCAAAGTGCTTGATCTTAACCTTGATCGCCGTGCCCTTGGCCTTGCCTTTTGCGGACTGGGCGCGCTTCTCGTACTTATAGCCGTTGAGCTTGTTGCGGCTGGGACGCTTGCCCGTGGCGTTCTCGATATCCTGCATGATGGACCCCGCCAGAGCGTCAAAAAGCTCCTCCGGTGTCACCTTAAGCGTTTTGGTGAGCTGCATGATGGCTCCTTATTCGTTTGAACCGTTCGAGTCATTGTAACGCCCCAGGCTCTCCCATGCGTTGCGGTGCCATTTGGACGATTGAGGGCTTTACAGCCGCAAAACTAACCAAATAGCACCGTAAAGCCTGAGGTGGCTAGAGGTTGTAGGTGACCACTTGAGGTTCGGCGGGTTCGACGAAGATGGCTGGATTCGCCTGCTCCACGCGAACGAACTTGACCGTCACCGTCTCAAAGCCCGCCTTGTGCAACACGTCGGCGTAGACGCGCGCCTGCAGGGCGTGCTTCTCGAGCAGCTGGTCCGGCGTCTCATCCGGCGTGCCACCCGTCTTGTAATCGATGACCAGTGCGCGTGACGGATCGGCCGGGTCGGTCGCCAAAGCGTCGATGGCGCCTTCGGCATATGCACCGTAGCGGGCGATGTCCTCGTCCTCGCAGCCCAGCGAGAAGAACGGCACCTCGGCGCGAACGCACGGCCACGCGAACAGCTCGGCACGAACCGACGACTTGAGCCAGCGCTCCAGAGCGACATCGAAGCGCTCGCGCTGTTCTGGCGTCAGGTGCCACAGGCGAGCCAGGGCGTCGGCACGCTCAGCGGGCAGCGCATCGGCACCCATCTCGATGAGCCACTGGCAGGCGGCGTGGAAGGCCGAGCCCAGCGCCATGGGATTGCCGGCGGGCTCGACAGCGGCCACGTCTGCATCCGTCATCTCCGAGCCATCCGACTCTGCATCATCGCCGGACTCGTCCATGGGAACACGAGCCTCGGCGGCACGGTCTTCCGTCTCGGCATGGAGTGCCGCGGCGATTGACGAGTAGCTATACGAGTCACGCGCCGGGAACGGACAGATGCCCATGCGCACGCCCACTGCCTGGGGATACACAAGCTCAAACGAATCGGGCTTGGGGTCAGCAGGACCGGGCACAGTTGAGTGCGCAGCACTATCGGCGACATCGACATCGCCACGAACAAGCCTGCCCTCGGCATCCAGCGAAGCGTTGGCCTCAAACGCCTGCTCGCCAAACGTAAAGTCTGCTAGCGATATGAGCTCGTAGTCGCCCGGCTGGGAGTTGTCGAACACCAGGCGGTCGGTATCGAGTTGCGGCATGTCCAGAGCGTCCGTCGGCAAAATACGGCGCAGCACGTCGTAGGTCAGATCGGTCTCGACATCGAAGGTCGGCGCCGTCACCTTGCCGCGGCTCACGCCGGCATCCATCGCCAAGATCACTAGCTCGCGCGCACGCGTCATGGCAACATAGAGCAAGCGGGCCCGCTCCTCGAGCGAAAGCTGCAGGTCGGCGTTGCGCAGGCGAGCAAATGCCTCGGCGGGAGAACCCGTCGCACAGACGTCCTCCATGAGCTCCGGCGGCAGCCACAGCGACGTGCCCTTGCCCTTAAACGCGTGCTCAAACTGCTTTTTGACGTCGTCGCCCTTCACAAAGGTACCGTCGGCAAGCTTAACGCCGTCGAAGCGTGCCGGCAGTGCCACGACCTGCGCTCCGCCCTCGACGCGACCCATCTGTGCCGCACCCGAGGACTTACGCACGCCAAAGCACTCGGCGACCGCCACGACCGGATATTCCAGACCCTTGGAGGCATGCACCGTCATGATGCGCACCGCGCCGTCGCCTTCCTCGTTGAGGGCACCCGGGGCTTCCTTGCCCGCCAAGAAGCGGTCGAAGGCAAGCGCGATGGAACGCGGCGAGTTGCCGAACTCGGCCTCAGCCTCAGCCACGGCGTCGAGCGCCTTGAGCACGTTGGCGGCAATGG
>CABUGR010000108.1 GCA_902491135.1 uncultured Collinsella sp.
GCTGTGCACCATCGGCCTTAACTCTTCTATGACGTTCTACGACGCCATGCTGCCCGACATTACCACCGACGAGCGCATGGACGCCGTGTCCAGCTCGGGCTATGCCTGGGGCTACATCGGTTCCACCGTGCCGTTCGTCATCTGCCTGGCGCTCATCATGGGTGGCCCCGCTCTTGGCGTCCCTACCATGCTGGCAACGCGTCTGTCGTTTATCATCACTGGTGCCTGGTGGCTCATCTTTACCCTGCCGCTCATTCGCACCTATAAGCAAAAGTACGGTCGCGAGCGCGGTCCCGAGGACACCATCGGCCACATCGTGGGCGGTGTGTTCTCCGAGGTCGGACACACCATGCGCGAGATCGCCCACAACAAGACCGTGCTGGTCTACATGATTGCGTTCTTCTTCTATATCGACGGTGTGCACACGGTCATTTCCATGGCTACCAGCTACGGCTCGGCTTTGGGCATCGATTCGACCCAGTTGGTCCTGGCGCTGCTCGTCACGCAGTTCGTGGCCTTTCCGTCCGCCATCATCTACGGCAAGCTCGCCGGACGCGTGGGCACGCTCAACATGATCCTGGTGGCAGTCGCCGCCTACATGGGCATTGTGCTGTTCGCCGCGTTCTTCCTAAAGACCGCCTTTGAATTCTGGGTGCTTGCCATTATGGTCGGCCTGTTCCAGGGCGGCGTGCAGGCGCTCAGCCGTAGCTACTTTGGTCGCATTATCCCCAAGGAAAAGTCCAACGAGTACTACGGCTTCTTTGACATCTTCGGTCGCTATGCAAGCGTCATGGGCACTTTCCTAGTGTCGGTCGTCACCTCGCTGACCGGCAACCCGTCGCTGGGCGTCCTTTCCATTGGCGTGCTGCTGATCGTTGGCTTTATGCTGCTGGTCCGCCTGTCCCGCATGACTCGGGCGGCAGAGCATGCCGCATAGGAGCGAGCGGCTATTGTGCCTGTCCACGGTACTCTTTTGGGGTTATCCGCAATAAACATTGCGACTTGCGAGCAATGATTTGCCCAAGTGGGTATGATGGAATCAGCTAGGTCGCGGGGCGTCGCCTGTGTTTGGCGGCGTCCCGTTTTTGTGTTGCAGGGAGGGTAAGGCATGAACGCCACAGTCGTGATTCCAACGTATTGGGCGGGCGATGACGCTTGCGCAAACGCCCCTGGTACCTATGACCATTCGACGCGACTCAACGCCGACAATCCCGAACTCGACCGCTGCCTGGCCTCGCTTGAGCAGGTACGTGACATCCCGCGCATCATCCTTTTGGTGGTCTGTCCCGTTTCTGCCACAGCCGATGTGTCGCTGCGCGTGCGCGAGATTGTCGACGCGTATCCCACGCTCAAGGTCACCGTTGTCACCAACACCCAGGCCTCGCGCATTGCAGACCGGGTTGCTCAGATCGCGCCCAAGGGTTCGGGCGAGTGCGTGAGCCTGCGAGGCTACGGTGCCATCCGCAACATGGGGCTAGCCTGTGCCGCTGTGCTGGGGCATGACGCGGTTATCTTTTTGGATGACGATGAGACTGTCATCGACGCCGACTTTATGAAGCGCGCGACCTATGCGTTGGGGCAGCAGACGCGTCAGGGCTTGCCGATCTTGGTCAAGAGCGGCTATTTCTACGATCGCGACGGCTCGCCGCTGGCTCCCACGGACAAGGCGGGCATCTGCCATCGTTGGTGGACCAAGCGCATCGAGTTCAACCGTTGGATGAAAAAGGCGCTCTCGGGCACCCGCATCTCGCGCTCCAACTACGTGTGCGGCGGCCTGATGGCCCTGCACGCCCGCGCCTTTACGCGTGTGGCCTTTGACCCGTTTATCACCCGCGGCGAGGACTTGGATTACCTCTTTAACATGCGCATGTTTGGCTACGACGTGTGGTTCGATAACGAGTGGACCGTGCGCCATCTGCCTCCGGAGTCCGAAAAGCGCTCACCGCGCTTTATGCAGGATGTATACCGTTGGTACTACGAACGGGCCAAGTTGACATTCGCCGCGCATCAAAAGGAGCTCATTCCCGTTACGGCGGCATCACTCATGCCCTACCCGGGCCCGTGGATTTCGCGCGAGCTCGACGACCGCGTGCGCAAGACCGCTATGGTCCGCAGCGTGTTTACCCGCGAGCATGAGGGCTACCTGCGCATCTGGCGCCACGGTATTGACGAGGCCAAGACCTACGCGCGCCAAAACGCCGCAAGCTACCTGCGTTTCCAGAGCTTTTGGCCCAAGATCATGGACGGGCTTTGGCGTGACGCACAACTGATCAGTATCCTGGAGGGGGCCGAATGATCGACCGCCGCGCCCAGCGCGATAGTTCAATATCAATCTTTCGCATCATTGCCGTTGCCTGCGCCATTTGCGTGCTGGTGTACTTTATTTTTGCCTTGGTGACCGGTATCGAGCCGATCGCCACGGTGATTGCCTGCGCGCTGCTGTGCATCTTTCTGTGCATCTTTATCTTTTTGACGCTCAATCCCGATTCGGTGCGCTCCCAGTACACCGAGGAGACGCTCTCGGTGGCCTCGGCCATGCTCGAGGACATTAAGGGCGGTCTGACGCAGGAGTCGGCGCGTTTGGTGTGCCGGCGCATTTTGCCCGAGACGCGCGCCATGACGGTGGCTATCACCGACGAGGGCAACGTGTTGGCCTGCGCGGGCGAGTTTGAGGAAAAACTACTGCCAGATTCTCCCATCCACACGCTTGCCACACGCTACGTTATCGAACATGGCATCGTGCAGTCGTTCAACCGTATGGTGGATGTCGTGGGCTCGGATGGCTCGCACAACCAAGTCCCCGCCGGCATTATCGCCCCCATCAAGGTGGGCGATCGTACCGTCGGCACGCTCAAGTTCTACTACAAGACCCCGCGCGCCGTCGACCGTACCCAGTACGCGCTTGCCTCGGGCTTTGCCGAGATCTTGTCCACGCAGCTCGCCATCCACGAGCTCGAGGTGCAAAAGGAACTCACAGCGCGCGCCGAGGTGCGTGCGCTGCAGGCGCAGATTAACCCACACTTCCTGTTCAACACGCTGAACACCATTGCATCGTTTACGCGCACCGACCCGCTGCGGGCCCGCGAACTGCTTCGTGAGTTCTCATCGTTCTATCGTGCCACGCTCGACAACTCGGGATCGCTTATTCCGGTCTCGCGCGAGGTTGCACAGACCAAGCGCTACCTTACCTTTGAGAAGGCCCGCTTTGGCGAGGACCGCGTGCTTGCGACGTTCGATGTGTCCGAGGACGTGGAAGATACGCTGGTGCCGGCGTTCGTGATCCAGCCGATTGTCGAGAACGCCGTACGTCATGGTATGGGCGATGACGACGCCCTGAGGATCGACGTGACCGTTCACCAAGACGGCGAGGATGCAATCTTGATTGCCGTGGCCGATAATGGCGTGGGCATGGATGAGGGTACCGCCGCCAGACTGTTTGACGAGCGTTCTGCCCGTCCCGACGCCAGCTCTCCCCAGGGTGGCGGCGCCGGTGTGGCCATGCACAATATTTCGGAGCGCATCCATCGCTTTTATGGGCCGCACTCCTATACGCGTGTCGAATCGGCGCCGGGCAAGGGCACCAAAGTGCTCCTGCATCTTGATTTGTCAGAGAGCATCTTTGACATTCAAGAGTAAAATAAAAGACTATGGGCTCAACGCCAAGCGGCGGATGCCCAGCCTAGTTTGTTGACGAAAGGTTTAATCCCTATGTTGCGTGCGATGATTGTGGATGATGAGGCCCCGGCTCGCTCGGAGCTTCGCTTCCTGCTCGAGCAAACGGGCAAGATCGGCACGATCACGGAGGCGTCGAGCGTCCGCTCCGCCATCGAGATGCTTATGGAAAGTCGCGTGGATGTCGTGTTTCTCGATATCTCGATGCCCGGTGCCTCGGGCCTGCAACTTGCCGAGGCGCTGCATAAGCTCAAAAATCCGCCGGCGATCGTGTTTGTGACTGCGTATAGTGACCATGCGGTCGAGGCATTCGACGTGGATGCCGTCGATTATCTGATGAAGCCGGTCGAGGAAGCTCGCTTGGATCGCGCGATCGAGAAGGTCACGCAACGCACCAAGCCGGTTACGGACAGCAAGGTGACCATCGAGCGTATCCCGGTGGAAAAGGGCGGCCGCAAGGTGCTCATTCCCGTGGACGACATTCGCTTTATCATGGCCAAGGACGATTACTCCTGCATCTATACCGTCGATGATCGCTTTTTGTCGACGACCTCGCTGGCGCAGTTTGAGGCCAAGCTCTGCGACTTTGGCTTCTTCCGTGTTCACCGCCGCTATATCGTCAACTTGGCGTGCGTTACGGACGTCGAGACGGTGCCCTCGGGCGCCATCCAGCTGGGCATTACGGGCGTCGACGAACGCGTGCCGGTTTCGCGCCGCCGCGTCGTGCCGCTCAAGAAGGCTCTGAGTCTCTAGCACACTGGCCCCGCAGCCCTGTAGACCCATCGTCTGCGGAGCCGTGGGGCCTTTTTGTATGTATCTGCCGAATCGTTTTTTGCGGAAGGGATCCCATGAACAGTGCAAGCGCCAAGCGTATCGACATCATCTCGGACACCCACGGCTATTTATCGCCTGCGCTCTTGGATGAGCTTGAGGGCGCAGACCTGATCATCCACGCCGGCGACCTCACGTCAGAGATAGACTACGAGCACCTATGCACCATCGCCCCCGTGCGGGCCGTACTGGGCAACAACGATTACTACCGCGACTACGGCCCCGATGTAGACCGTCTTGCGCTCTTTACCTACGAAGGCCTCAAATTCGCCGTAGCCCACTACCGCGAAGACCTTCCGGTGGGGTCCGTAGACGTAGCCATCAACGGTCACACCCACGTAACCAAAGAAGCCCAAGTGGGCCGCTGCCTGGTCCTCAACCCAGGCAGCGCCAGCTACCCCAGAGGCACCCGAGGCCCCACCATGGCCAGAATGCTCGTAAAAGACGGCAAGATCATAAGCACCAAATTTATTGACCTAGACTAACCGCAACAAAAACGGGGGATGCACAATGCATCCCCCGTTTTTCTTTAAGCCAAAGGCCGAAGTTCAACAAGATCCATCAGACCAACCCCGCCGAGGAGCACGCGGGCTAGCCGCGCAGCGGCG
>CABUGR010000109.1 GCA_902491135.1 uncultured Collinsella sp.
TGGAGGTGGCGGCACCGGAAATCTCGTTCACCAGAGACACGCCCGAGGTGGCTGTGATGGCAGAGCCGGCAAGCACGCTCTGGGCGACGTCGCCCAGAACCGGGGCGATGACGGGAGAGCCGATTCCCAGCACCACGCAGATGGCCGCGAGGAGCATCTGCGAGAACAACATCGGAGCCGGGGACTCCTTGGCGTTCGCGGCCTCCTGGGAACGAGGGCTACTCGCGAACGAGACGCCGTAGGCCTTCACGAAGCACGTGACGGCCAGGGCACCGGTGATGGCGAGGGCGGCCGCGGAGGCGACGGCGAACACCATGACGACCGGGTCGGAGAGCGTCGAGATGTTGAACAGGGACTGGTAGGTGAACCACTCGGAAACGAAGCCGTTGAGCGGCGGGATAGCCGAGATGGCAAGGGCACCGATGAGGAAGCAGACGGCCGTGACCGGCATACGGCGGAACAGGCCGCCCATCTTCTCCATGTTGCGCGTACCCGTGGCATAGAGCAGGGAGCCCGCGCCGAGGAACAGCTCGCCCTTGAACATGGCGTGGTTGAGCGTGTGGTAGAGGGCGGCCATGAGCGCGATCGTCGCGATGACGTCGTTGCCCAGGGCGTGCGCCGTCATGGACGCGCCGACACCGAGCAAGATGATGCCGATGTTCTCGACGGAGTGGTAGGCCAGCAGGCGCTTAATGTCGTGCTCGTGGAGGGCGTAGACGACGCCCAGGACCGACGAGATGGATCCGAAGACCAGGACCATGAGGCCCCACCAGAGCTGGACGCCCGAACCCGCGAGCAGGTCGAGACCGACCTTGAGGATTCCCAGGATGCCGATCTTGATCATGCCGCCGGACATGAGGGCGGACACGTTGGACGGCGCCTCGGGGTGCGCCTGGGGCAGCCAGGAGTGCAGCGGGATGATACCGGCCTTTGCGCCGAATCCGAAGAACGCGAGGACGAAGCACGCGGAGGAGACGGCGGGTCCAAAGTCATGCGTACGGAAATCACTGAAGCTGAAGGAACCGCCCACGCCGTTGGTCATGAGCAGGAAGCTCGCCATGATAAGGACAAAGCCCACGTGCGCGATGACGAAGTAGAGCCAACCGCCCCTAATGGAGTTCTTGTTCTCCTCGATAACGACAAGGAAATAGCTCGTAAGGGACATGAGCTCAAAGGCGACCAGGAACCAGAACACGTTGTCGGCGGTGATGACGAGCATCATCGAGGCGACGAAGGTGTTCATGAAGAAACCGGCGCGCCCGACCTTGCCCGGGTACTCATCGAAGTAGGACAGACCGTAGATGAAGCCCGCAAAGGCGAGGATTGAGATGAGGACCACGATCAGGCCCGCAAGGCCGTTGAGCAAGAGCTCGAGACGGGCGAACGGGAAAAAGAAGACCGTGTTGAGGGACGAAACGTCGCCAAGCACGGCCTCGAGGCCCGCGATGAACGACAGCACGGCCGCGACGGCGCCGATCAGGCAGCCGGCGGTCTTGGCGGCGTTATCGGCCTTGATCAGCAGAACCGAGGCGAGCGCACCGATGCACGAGACGGCAAGCGATGCGATAAACAGCGTCATGCTATCCATTGTTTACGCTCCCTTCTGCTTTCTCGGACAGGCCCTGGGCCACAGCGGTAACGTCGACGGACGGACCGTTTTCGATCGAGCGCAGGCGCTTGGCCTCGTCGAGCTCGCGATCGGCCGCGCCGCCCATGACGGTCAGCGCCTTGGTGGGGCACGCCGCCACACAATGCGGGCCGTCCGGATCGAAGGCGCACAGGTCGCACTTGACAGCGCAGGTGTACTGGCCGGGAGCCCACGTAAGCAGGCTGCTCAGGGACTTAGGATACGAAGGCGTCGGGTCGCACATGCCTGCGACACCGGCGATAGACGTGCCATCGGGATGGATGGCTCCGAAGGGGCACGCGATGGCGCACAGCCTGCACCCGATGCACTCCTGCTCCTTGACGTGGATGCGATCGCCATCGTGCTCGATGGCATTCACCGGGCAAACCTCGGCGCAGGGAGCACCCTCGCAATGGTGGCAGGCAAGGGCGGCCGAAATACCGCCGGTCTTCACGAGCGCCAGGCGCGGCGTATCCTGAAGACCCTGCATCCGGTGGGCGTCGGCACAGGCGGACTGGCATGTTCCGCAGCCGATGCACCTCTCCGGGTTGATGTCGATGAAGCGGTTCATCCCCACTTCCTTTCAAAATAACGGGCCGGGCTCCCGAACGTACGGGACGCCCGGCCCAAAAAGCCAACGAGAACGGGACTACACGATTTGGTTCACGTGCGTCTCATCGTCGAACTTGGCGGCGCCAGGCTCAACGTCCTGGGGAGCAGCGGCGTCCACCAGAGCCTGCTTGAGCTCGGTGTACTGACGCTCTACCTCGCCCTCTGCCCAAACCTGGTCGGCAATGGCGTCGACCTGGCAGGCGGAGAACTTGTCCTCGGGCGTATGCGAGACCGGGTCGACCTTGTGAATGGTCAGCTCGTTGCACTTGCCGATCCACCACTGGTAGGTCATGTAGACCGTGCCCTTATTGATGCGATCGCTCACGTCGGCGCGGCTGTATACCTGGCCGCGGCGGCTATGAATCGAGACGATGTCGCCGTTCTTGATGCCGCGCGGATCGGCGTCCAGCGGGTTGATCCAGGCTTCCTGAGGATTGACCTCTTTGAGGTCCTCGCCAGCGTCTTGCAGTTGCCGGTCATCGAGCGGCAGCTGTAGTGACCGACCTCGCGGACGGTGCACAGAATGAGCGGGTACTCATCGTCGGGAAGCTCGGAGGGCGCCTCCCAGTCGTGCGCCATCAGGTTGGCGCGGCCGTCCTTGGTGGTGAACTTGCCACCAGCGAACATGTCGGGCGTACCGTGGTCGTTCACATCGGTGCTCTTGACCGGCCACTGGGCGTAACCGCCCTCGGGAGCCATCTTCTCGTAGGTCGCGCCCACAAAGTTGGGGCACAGGCTAATGCACTCGTTCCAGATCTGCTCGGTGTTGTCGTAGTGCATGGGATAGCCCATACGCGTGGACAGGTCCGCGAAGATCTCCCAGTCGTGGCGGCACTCGCCCTTGGGCGGAACAGCCGCGTCAAAGTGCTGGAAGCTACGGTCGGATGCGGTAAAGACACCCTCGTGCTCGCCCCAAGAGGTAGCGGGCAGGATGACGTCGGCGAGCATGGTCGTCTGCGTCATAAAGATGTCCTGGCAAATGAACAGATCCAGCTCGGAGAGCGTCTTGCGCATACCGGCCGAATCGGGCTCGGTCTGCACCGGGTCCTCGCCGTAGTTGTAGAAGCAGTGCACCTTGCCCTCGTCGACCAGGTGACCCAGGTCGGTGAGCTTGTAGCCCTCCTCGAGCGGGAGCTTTTCCTCGGGCACGCCCCAAGCCTTTGCAAACTTGGCGCGCACGGCGGGGTCGGTGACTTTCTGGTAGCCAGGGTACAGGTTAGGCAGCATGCCCATATCGCAGGAGCCCTGGACGTTGTTCTGACCACGCACGGGCGCGAGGCCGGAATTGGGTTTGCCGATCTGGCCGGCAACGCAGGCGATGGAGGCGATGGTGTGCACCGTCTTCAGGTTCTGCTTCTGCTGGCATACGCCCATGCCCCAGCCAATGATGGCGGAGGGCTTCGCCGTGGCGTACATCTCGGCAGCTTGGTGGATCAACGCGGGCTCGACACCCGTGATGTCCTGTACGGATTCGGGAGTGTAGTTCTTGATGGTCTCCCACCACTCGTCAAAGCCGTTCGTGTGCTCGGCGACGAATTCCTTGTCGTAGAGGCCATCGTTGACCAAGCAGTTGGCAAAGGCGTTGAGGAACGCAACATTGCAACCGTTCTTGATCGGAAGGTAGAGATCGGCGATACGCGCGGTTTCGATATGGCGCGGGTCGGCGACGATGATCTTGCAACCCTTTTCTTTGGCTCGCACGATACGCCTTGCGACGATGGGGTGCGAATCGGCAGGGTTATAGCCGAAGAGGAAAATGCAGCCCGCATCCTCCATACCGGGGATGGAGCATGACATGCAACCTGAACCAACCGTGTCCATCAGACCGAGGACAGTAGGGCCGTGTCAAGTACGGGCGCAGTTGTCTACGCTGTGGGTGCCGATGCACGCACGCGTAAACTTCTGCATGACGTAGTTCGCCTCATTGCCGCCGCCTCGCGAAGAGCCGGTGGTCATGACAGCGTTAGGACCATATTCGTCAATTATGGCCTGCATCTTAGATGCGGTGAAATCCAGTGCCTCGTCCCAGCTTACGCGCTCAAGATCCGCGCCCTTGGTGCGGCGGATCATCGGGTGCAGTACGCGAGGAGTCAAGATCTTGGTGTCGTTGATGAAGTCGTAGCCGCTCATGCCCTTAAGGCACAGCTCGCTCTGGTTGGTGATGCCGTTGAGCGGTTCGGTACCCACGACCTGGCCATTTTGGACCAAGAGGTTAAACTGGCAACCGGCGCCGCAGTACGGGCAAATCACTTTATGCTTCTCCATGACACCCTCCTTCCTTTCTCTGCTACCGAATACTCGGTACTTATTTGACAATCATTGGGCCTGTCGCCCGACGCTTACGCCTCGTTTTCGATGGTGGCGCGGGCACGCTCGGCAGTCAGTTCTGCCAGGCGCTCCTCGTCTACCAGGGTGAGGCCCTTGGTCGGGCACGCCTCGGCACACGCCGGACCGCCGGGACGGTCCACGCACAGGTCGCACTTGAGCACGAAGCTCTTGGTCTGCGAACCCACGCGCACGTCGCCCATCAAGACGGGGACCTGCGTGGTCGCCACACTCACGGCGCCAAAGGGGCAGGCCATGACGCAGCTCTTGCAGCCGATGCAGTTGTCCTCGTTGACGCCGATGCGATGGTTCTTTGGATCAAAGAACAAGGCGCCCGTGGGGCAGGCCTTGGCGCACGGAGCGTCCTCGCAGTGGTGACATGCCACCGGCGCGGAAATCTCGTAGGTGCGCGTTACGCGCAAGCGAGGTGCGGCGATGTTGCCGGGAATATCGTGTGCCTCGATGCACGCCGCCATACAGGTTTGGCACCCAATGCAGCGTGAAGAATCAGCCACGACTC
>CABUGR010000110.1 GCA_902491135.1 uncultured Collinsella sp.
ATTTTATTGAATACGGTCAGCGTTAGGCGCTCTCCGGCGCCGATCTCATCAAGCACGCGGTCGACAGCCTCCAGCTGCCGTTCATAGTCCTCGTCAGACGCATCTACGACTTTGAGAATTAGATCGGCACCCAAAACCTCGGACAGCGTCGATTTAAAGGCATCGATAAGACCATGCGGCAGCTTTTGAATAAAGCCGACGGTATCGGTAATCGTCATTCCGCGACCGCCGGGCAGGCGATACGAACGCGTCGTCGGGTCGAGCGTAGCAAACAGCTTGTCCTGCGAAAGTACCGTAGAGCCGGTAAGACGATTGAGCAACGTCGATTTACCGGCATTGGTATAACCGGCTAACGCGACGCGAAACGCCGGTGACTCAATGCGGCTCTTGGATTGAACATCGCGACGCTGTTCAACCTGCTTGAGCTCACGACGAAGCGCAGCGATCTTATTACGAATAAGGCGACGGTCGACCTCGAGCTGACTTTCGCCCTGACCAAAGCGCGAGCCGATGCCGCCGCGCGTCTGTTCCTTGGCGAGATGACTCCACATGCCACGCAGACGAGGCAACAAATATTGAAGCTGTGCCAGCTGTACCTGTAGGCGTCCCTCACGCGTCTGAGCATGAAGGCCAAAGATATCCAAGATCAGTGCAGTACGATCGATAATCTTTACCGGCTCGCCCACGGCTTTCTCCAAATAGGATTGCTGCGAGGGCGTCAGGTCGTCGTCAAAAATAACGACATCGGCATCCATGCGATGTACCAGGCCGCACAGCTCTTCAACCTTACCGGAACCGATAAACGATTTAGGATACGGCTTTACCAAACGCTGCGATAAGCGTGCCACGCACTGGGCACCAGCCGTGTGGGCAAGACGCTCCAGCTCATCAAGCGAGCGATCGAGCGGCCATACATTGTCGCGCCATTCAACACCAACCAAAATGGCACGCTCGGGCTCGGGTGCCGTGGGAACAAGGGGGAAACGAGCCATTAGGCAGCCTCAATACGATGCAGGATATCAGCAACGACCTCATCGATCGTACATTCATCCATATCAAACCACGCGATACGGTCATCGCGCTTAAACCACGAAAGCTGACGTTTGGCATAGCGACGCGAACGCATCTTAATGAGTTCACGAGCCTCATCCATGCTCGTCACGCCATTGAAAGCATCGATGATCTCTTTATAGCCAATTGCCTGCATCGAAGTCAGGGCATCTCCCAGCCCCTGGTCCATAAGACCGCGAACCTCATCAACAAGACCCTGCTCAAACATCAGATCGACACGCAGGTTAATGCGCTCGTAGAGCACCTCGCGATTACGCGTCAGACCAAACCACAGAGCGTGATAATGCTCGCGCGGAACACTAAACTGCGACTTTTGCTGCGCATAGGAAACGCCATCATCGTGCATTTCGAGCGCGCGAATCACGCGACGCACGTTATGGGGATGAATAACAGCAGCCGATTCTGGATCACGCTCGGCAAGCAGGGCATGCAGTTCTTCCTCACCAATACGCTCGGCAAGCTCCTGATAGCCCGCACGGCGATCGTCCTCAAGTTCACCCGAGGGAAAGTCCATCTCATCAAGGGCAGCCTTGAGATACAGCCCCGTACCTCCGCAAAAAACAGGCAGGCAACCCGAACCAAGGAGACGTTCAACATGCGCGCGAGCGTCAGCCTGATAAAGCGCAGCAGAATATGCCACACCCGGCTCTACAATGTCGACGAGACGCAGTGGCGCCGTACACTCATTGGGCGCCATCTTTGCGGTACCGATGTCCATGCCGCGATAGATTTGCATCGCATCGCACGACAGCACTTCGGATGAAAGACGAGCTGCCAAACGGTCGGCAACATCACTCTTACCAACCGCCGTCGGACCGACGATCGCAACGGCGGAAAGACCTGTCCCGGGAGAAACCATTAGCGCGGCTCGCCCATAACGGAGCCGGACAAATACCAGGTCTTGGCAACGTCAACGTCAACATCAACGATCTTGCCAACAAGCTGATCGATGCTGTAACCCTCGGGGATAGGCGCATGAACGGTCTGATTCTTGGGGCTCTTGCCCAGCAGGACCGCGTCGTTCTTTTTACTCGTTCCCTCAATGAGCGCCGGCACCACAGTATGAAGCTCACCCTGGTTATACTCGTGTGCCGTGGTCTCGATAACCTTAACCAGGCGATTGAAACGCTCGAGAATAACCTCATGCGGCGTAGGATCGTCAATCTCGGCGGCCGGGGTACCGGCGCGCTTGGAATAGATGAAGGTATAGGCCTGAGCATAGCGGACCGTCTCAGCAAGTGAGAGCGTCTGCTCAAAGTCTTCTTCAGTCTCGCCCGGGAAGCCAACGATAATGTCGGTCGAGAGCGCGATATCGGGCATGCGGTTGCGAATGCGATTGACAAGGCCCAGATAGTCCTCGCGTGTATAACGGCGATTCATCTCTTTGAGGATCCGTGTCGAACCTGACTGGACAGCCAAGTGCAGCTGCGGCATAACGGCAGGCGTCTCGGCCATGGCGTCGATGGTCTCGGGCAGCAGGTCCTTGGGATGTGAAGATGTAAAGAAGATGCGCTCCACACCCGTATCGCCTACGGCGCGCAGCAAATCGGCAAAACGCGGCTTGCCAAACAGATCGCGACCATATGAGTTAACGTTTTGGCCCAACAGTGTGATCTCGCGCACGCCCTGGCGAACCAAACCGGTCACCTCGTCGACAATCTCCTCGAAGGAGCGGCTCTTTTCGCGACCGCGCACGTACGGCACGATGCAGTAGGTGCAGAAATTATTGCAGCCCGTCATGATGGGCACCCAGGCGTGATACTGGGTCTCGCGATGCCACGGCATGCTCATGGCATCCGTATCCTCATGCTCATTGGTGCGGATATGACGCTTGCCGTCAAGGAACGCCTCGGCAATGAGCTCGGCCACATGTGCGATAGAATGCGTGCCAAAGATGACATTGACGTTATCGACGTTGGTGAGCAGGCCCTCACCATCACGCTGCGCGATACAGCCACCCACGGCAACCACGCGCTTGCCCGAAGGCGAAGGCGGCAGGCTTTTGCAGGAATTGCACTGACCGTACAGGCGAGTATCGGCGGCCTCACGCACGCAGCATGTCATGAAGACAACGATATCGGCATGCTCGGGATCGAGCGCCATGAGGCAACCATACGAATCGAGCAGACCGCTCACGCGCTCGGAATCGTGCTGATTCATCTGGCAGCCAAAGGTGCGAATAAAGTAGGTTTTACCGGCAAGAATATCGCGTACGGAACGCTGGTCCATGTGCATAAGTCCTAACGATGGGGAGCAAAACGAGGCAATCAGAAGCTATGCCACAGGCTTAACATCATCCAGGACGACGTTATCCATAGCAGCTCGATTGATCTGGTGAACGTAAATAGAAAGACGGATGGCCGTGCGCGACTCCCCGTTAATAAGGATGTCGGAGAACACGGGCGCGCAGGAAATATCAAACCCGGTTGGGATCAAAAAACCGCGCGCGATAGCAACGGCCTTAATGGCCTGGTTGACGGCACCGGCGCCGACACACTGGATGTTGACGGGCACACCGTCCTTGACCATGCCGGCGATGGCGCCGGCAACGGACGCGGGCGATGATTTGCTTGATACCTTCAGGCAATCCATGAAGAAACTCCTGCGTTTAAAAGTACGTTTTAACTGCAATAACTTTATCGTACCGAGTGGACTCGGTAAAGGCACTATTCCTCTTTGGCAAGATCGAATGTCACGGTGATTCGATCACGCGAAACGCGAATCTTTGGGTCGCCGCAAAGGTTGAGATAGTACCGGGCAGCAAGGTCATTAAAGTCGCGTTCCACAGCGCGCGAAAACTGTGCCATGTCATCCTTGGCAATACGTAGCCCGCGACGATCTTTCGCAAGATCGACAGGAGCCGGCGCATGCGAGGATGAGTCACGCTCGCGCAGCAGACGCGCAGTCACACCGCGAACGGGCTTAATCTGCCCTGCCAAAATGCGATGGGCCGTGCGCTCGGACATCTCAAGACCCAAACCCGAACAGATACGGATAAAGTCCTCGGCATCAGAGGCAAGGCCTAAACGATCGACAACCGGAAGCTCGCTCTCGTCATCAATGAACAGGAGACGCGACATATCGAGCCGACTTGACGCCTGAGCATAAAGGGTCGCGGCAATCTCAGACGGAGAACCAAGATAGACATCGCAACCACGCAACTCCTCGAGCGCAAACTCACAAGCAGCGCGAATAATATTATGCGGGCCCCGAGCACAGACATAACGTCCGTCCTCATCCTTGACGGCCTGGGGCCAGCTGGACTGATCGGCACGCTCACTGAGGCGGTCGGCCGCAACGCTCACCTTAAAGGCTGAACCAAGATCGACACCGGACGTGACCACACGGGCCTCGTCGGTGTTCTGCTTGATCGAAAACAATGCCATGCCACGACCGTGAACGCCCCAACGGTCCATCTTCATGCTCTCGAGCTTGGAGGTAACACGGGCATCGAAGATTCGCTCTTGCATATCTTGCGGAACGCCCGAACCGTTGTCCAGAAAGACAAGCGTGCGGACGCCATCTTCCTTGGTCGTGGCGAGATAGACCTTGTCGGCGCCGGCATCGCGAGCATTACGGAGCATTTCAATGACGATATCCTCGACATGCTGAATGTCGTGCTTTGCCTGGCGCCGCTCGGCCTCCGAAACACGGAGGCGGACATACCCCTCGCCAAGGTTCTCCTCGACGCGAAGGTTGCCCTCCCCCGACATCGACGCGATAAATGAGATGAGCTCGTTCGCGTCGCTCATGTTATTTAGCGATATCGACAGCGCGGCTCTCGCGAATCACGACGACGCGCACCTGACCGGGATACTCCATCTCTTCCTCAATCTGATGGGCGATATCGTGAGCCAGGACCGTGGACTGGGCATCGGAGATCTTGTCCGGCTGAACCATGACGTGGACCTCGCGACCAGCCTGCATGGCATAGGTACGCTCGACGCCGTCATGGGAGTTGGCGATCTCCTCGAGCTTCTCAAGACGCTTGATGTAGTTCTC
>CABUGR010000111.1 GCA_902491135.1 uncultured Collinsella sp.
GGCCGTGGTGGAAGAATCGCCAATGATGGAGCCCATGAGCAGGGCGATGATCGGCAGCTTGGCGCCGCAGGGGATGAACGTGGTGGTCATGACCGTCATGCGGCGGTCCTTCTCGTTCTCGATGGTCTTGGTGGCCATGACGCCGGGGACGCCGCAGCCCGAGGACACGAGCATGGGGATGAACGACTTACCGGACAGGCCAAAGCGGCGAAACACGCGGTCCATGATAAAGGCGACGCGGGCCATGTAGCCGCAGTCCTCCAGGAAGGACAGCATCACGAACAACAGGAACATCTGCGGGACAAAGCCCATGATGGCGCCGATGCCGGCCACGATACCGTCGCAGACAAGGGAGTCAACAAGACCGCCGTCCTCGGTGCCGCCCGCCACAAGGGCGTCATGCACCGCGGTGGTGATACCCGGGACATAGGGGCCGTACTGCGCCGGGTCGACCGAGTCGGCATCGTCGCCCGCAGCCTCGACGGCTGCATCGTAGGCATCGCGGCCCTGACCGAGCACATACCAACCGTCGGTGCCAAAGAGCTGGTCGTTGGTGAAGTCGGTCACCGTGCCGCCCAGGGTGGAAACGGCGATGTAGTACACGCAGAACATGATGACCACAAAGATCGGCAAGCCCAGGATACGGTTGGTAACCACACGGTCGATCTTCTCGGAGGTGCTCATCTTGGCCGGGGCCTTGGTGAGGCACTCATCGATGATGTGCGCGATGACGCCATAGCGCTCACCGGTGATGATGGACTCGGCATCGTCGTCGCAGTCCTGCTCGCACTGGGCGACCAGCTCCTCCACGCGAGCGGCCTTCTCCTTGGTGAGGTTGATGAGCTTGCAGGCGTCTGCATCACGCTCGAACAGCTTGACGGCGTAATAACGACGCTTGTTAGCGGGAACGCTCGCCGGCAGGTTGTTCTCGATGTGGTCCAGAACGTCCTCGATGGAGGAGTCGAACTTGTGCTCCGGCACCTCGCCCTTGGAAGCAGCGGACTTCTTAACCTGCTCGAACAGCTCCTTGATGCCCTTGTTCTTAAGGGCCGAGATCATCATGACCGGGCAGCCGAGCTTCTTGGAGAGCTTGTCCGTGTCGATCTTATCGCCGTTCTTCTCGACCAGGTCGGCCATGTTGAGGGCAACGACCACGGGCAGGCCGGTCTCGATAACCTGAAGCGCCAGGTACAGGTTACGCTCGAGGTTGGTGGCATCGACGACTTGGACGACAACATCGGGCTCGCCGCTCATGAGGTAATCGCGCGAGCACTGCTCCTCGGGGCTGTAGGGGGAAAGCGAGTAGATGCCGGGGAGGTCCGTGATGGTAACGTTCTTGTCGCTTAGGAGCTTGGCCTCCTTTTTCTCAACCGTGACGCCGGGCCAGTTGCCAACGTAGCCGTTGGCGCCGGTGATCAGGTTGAAAAGCGTGGTCTTGCCGCAGTTGGGGTTACCCGCCAGCGCGACATGGATCTGAGAATCCGCCATTCAATCCTTCTTCCTTGTGTGCCTGTGCTGCTTTCTCCGCGCAGGCTGGATAATGTGCTTCAAAGATGCTGCATTAAGTTAGAAAAACCTAACTTTATCTGCAGAAATATGCGCCGCGAGTCCTTACTGGACCTCGACGACGGCGGCCTCCTCCTTGCGGATGGAAAGCTCGTAGCCGCGCACGTTGATCTCGACCGGATCACCGAGCGGTGCAACCTTCACGACCTTGAACGAAGTGCCCTTGATGAGCCCCAGGTCCATAAGGTGGCGGCGAAGCGCACCCTCACCGTGAAGCTTGACGATGGTGGAGCTCTCGCCCACCTTAACGTCACCCAACGTCTTCATTTACTTGTCCCCCTTTCAGTGCGTACAGAAATGCCGTCGACTAACCGACAGTCATGATGTGCATGGCAACCTTGGAATCGATGCCAAAGCGTGCGCCCAGCACCGTGACGATGATATTGGCGCCACTCGAGCTCACCACGTGGATTTCGTTGCCCTCGACAAAGCCGAGGTCCTTGAGGTGGTGCTTCATGTCCTCATTGCCCTTTACACGAGACACGCGCACGGTTTCGCCCGCTTTTACCATCGAAAGCGGCATGGCCGGCATCTGCGGTCCGCAAGACATGAGTTGCTCCTAACGTCAGTTCGTCCTCAACATCGACGCGTAAAAAGTTAACCACGTCTATGTTCGCTATAGTAAACTAGCACGTGGTTAACTTTTTGGAAAGGGTCCCCATTCAGATTTCGAAAAAGTTTCCTATACGAAACAAAAAGGCGCGGCAAAGGACCATCCTTTACCGCGCCCTATCATGCTTAGAGCGAGAGATTTCTGATCGATGTGACACAGGAGGCCTCATCCACGCCCGAAACGCGGAACACGATGTCCTCGCCACATTCGCCACAGAGTGCCATGAGTCCTATAACGTCGCGGCCGTCAGTATGGCGGTCGCCGATGCTGACCGACACGTCGCTACGATGCTTGGCAATGATGTCATAGAGCAACGCAACCGGGCGGGCATGTAGTCCCAACGGATCTTTAATCGTCTTTGTAAACTCGACCATGTCCCCTCCCACGACATCGCACATTCGGCCGGCAAACCCAGCCACGTGGTAGTTATTGTAGCGTTAGATGCTTGTTAAAGCCCGCCAGAAGGCTCAACCGGAAAGTGCGTCCCATTATTTGGCTGGATTCTGGGTCGCAGTTTCCGCTGAGCGACCCTGGCGGAAAGTACATCCCATTCTGGACGCAAATTCCGGGACGCAGTTTCCTCGACGTCCGGTCACCCCATGCCCTCACAACCTCGGCGCATAAAAAACGAGGGAAGGCACGCGTCCTTCCCTCGTTACGGGCAATATGTAGCCGCTTGCCTACATCAGGCGCAGGCTGACGTCCTTGAGCTGGGCGCCACTAACGGCACTCGGGGCGCCCGACATGAGGTCGGAGCCGCTGGCCGTCTTGGGGAACGCCATGACGTCGCGGATGGAGTCGGAGCCGGTGAGCAGCATGCACACGCGGTCCAGGCCCAGAGCGAAACCGCCCATCGGGGGCGCACCAAACTTGAGGGCCTCCATGAGGAAGCCAAACTGAGACTCGGCGCGCTCCTCGGTAAAGCCCAGGAGCTTGAGCATGGACATCTGCATCTCGGCGTTGTGGATACGCATACCGCCGCCGCCGGCCTCAAAACCGTCCATGACAAAGTCATAGGTGCAAGAACCAGCTGCCAACGGGTCGGCCTCGATCTTGGCGATGTCGGTCTCGGTCGGCAGGGTAAAGGGCTGGTGCTCGGCTGCATAGGCCTTGCGGTCCTCATCCCAGTGGAACAGCGGGAAGTTGACGACCCACAGGAAGTCGTGGCCCTCGCGCTTGATCTCGAGCGCATTGGCCATGTGCGAGCGCATGCCGCCCAGGATCTCGTCAGAGAGCAGGCGCGGGCCGGCGGCGAACATCACAAGGTCGCCGGGCTCGACGTCCATGCGCTCGCGCAGAGCGGCCATCTCCTCGTCCGAGAAGAACTTGACGATGGGGCTGTTGATGGAGCCATCCTCGCGGAAGGCGATCCAGGCCAGGCCCTTGGCGCCAAACGTGGAGGCCACGCCGGCGAGCTTATCGATCTTGGCACGTGCCCAGGCACCGGCGCCCTTGGCGTTGATGGCCTTGACGACAGAGCCCTCCTCATTTGCGGCGGTCGCAAAGACCTTGAACTTGGAGTTGGCAAAGATGTCGGTCAGGTCGACCAGGTGCATGCCATAGCGGGTATCGGGCTTGTCGGAGCCATAGGTGTCCATGGCATCCCAGTAGTCCATACGACGCAGCGGCGTGGGCATCTCGACACCCATGCGACCGAAGGCATCGGCAAGAACCTCTTCGAGCGCGCTCATGACATCGTTCTGGTCCACGAAGGACATCTCGATATCGACCTGGGTGAACTCGGGCTGACGGTCGGCACGCAGGTCCTCGTCGCGGAAGCACTTGGCAACCTGGTAGTAGCGCTCGACGCCACCGACCATGAGCAGCTGCTTCAGAAGCTGCGGGCTCTGGGGCAGGGCGTAGAAGTTACCCGGCTGGATGCGGCTGGGGACGATGAAGTCGCGGGCGCCCTCGGGCGTGGACTTGAACAGGGAGGGCGTCTCGACCTCCATGAACTCACGGTTGTGCAGCGCCTCGCGAATGGCAAAGGTGAAGTCGGAGCGCAGCTTGAGGTTGACCATCATCTCGGGACGGCGGAGGTCCAGATAGCGATAGCGCAGACGGGTGTCCTCGCTGGTCTCGATGCCGTCCTCGATCTGGAAAGGCGGGGTGACAGACGTGTTGAGCACCTCGGCGTGGTCGGTCAGGACCTCGATCTCGCCGGTCGCGAGCTTGGCGTTGGTGGTCTCCTCGCCACGGGAGCGCACGACGCCGTGGATCTTGATGGGCCACTCGGGACGCATAGTCTCGGCGATCTTAAAGGCGTCGCCGTCGGAGTGCTCGGGGTCGAAGGTGAGCTGCGTGATGCCCTCGCGGTCGCGAAGGTCGCAGAAGATAAGGCCGCCGTGGTCACGGCGACGGCTCACCCAACCGGTGAGGGTGACCTCTTCGCCCACGTTCTCGCGGCGAAGCTCGCCGCAGGTACGGGTGTGCATGGAATGCTCGTCGATGGGACG
Organism: uncultured Collinsella sp.; assembly: GCA_902491135.1. Taxonomy (GTDB): domain Bacteria; phylum Actinomycetota; class Coriobacteriia; order Coriobacteriales; family Coriobacteriaceae; genus Collinsella. Next base: position 4,636 of record CABUGR010000111.1, read on the forward strand.
GGTCTGGCTCATACCAGTGATCCTCCTTTATGGATCTGTGCCGCCCCGTGTCGTTCCGGGCGGCGTCGTACAGATTTGCCCAGCCTGCGTAAACCGCGCAGCCAGACATGGCGTTCTATCTTATCGCACCTGTGTCGATGTGCCGCGGAAAAGTGGCTCCTGCCCAAAGACTTGACGGAGACGAAACAATTGACGCACCGCGGCCGTCGCCAACGCGCGCCACGTGCGACAATGTGCCCCAATACAACTGCACTCGGAAAGGCCCGCCATGACTGCACGCCTCATCGTTATGGATATCGACTCCACGCTCATCAACCAGGAGGTCATCGACCTGTTGGGCGAGGAAGCCGGCGTAGGCGAGCAAGTGGCGAAGATCACTGAGCGCGCCATGCGCGGCGAACTGGAGTTCTGCGATGCGCTGCGCGCACGAGTGGCC
>CABUGR010000112.1 GCA_902491135.1 uncultured Collinsella sp.
CCCTGCCGCCTTTTGCGCAGCGAGCGAGGTGGATGATCCGGGCACGCGCATCATGTCGCCAAAGGTGGTGATGATGGCGCCGTCTATGTTGGCGAGCGCGATTGCGTGGTCGATGTCGCGGTTGGCGGTGACGCAGACGGGGCAGCCCGGGCCGCTCAGCAGCTTGAGCCCGGCCGGCATAATGGAGCGAAAGCCATAGCGCCCGATGCTCACGGTATGCGTGCCGCAGACTTCCATAAGGTTGATGGCGCGGTCGCCGACAAGCTCATGAATGCGCTCGATGAGCTCGCGAGCCAGCTTGGGATCGCGGAATGCCGAGAAGTCGATACCGGAGCGAGCCGGCTGCTCGGGCGCCACTAGTAAGCCTCCGCCGGGTTGGTGGCAAGCTGATCTTCTTCGACCAGCTCGGACATGGCATTAACAAGCTCGAGCGTTTCCCGTGCTTCCTGCTCGTCGACAATCTGGATGCCAAAGCCGGCGTGTACGAGAATGTAGTCGCCAACCTGCGCCGTCGGCACGAGTCGCAGCGACACGGGGCGCTCGACGCCCATCATGTCGACGGTGGCCTTGAGGTCGTCGTCGCGTTTGACTACTTTACCGGGAACGGCAAGGCACATATTGTTCCCCTTTTATACGCTTTGCGCTGGACGGGCGCTCGATAATCCATCAGTTGATGGTAGCGCTCGCGGGCGCTGCGGGCAAACGCGCTACACCTGTGAGACGGCGGCTTGTGGGCTGGCCGAACAGCCTATTGCGGTGCGACCTGTGCGAGGCGGGTGCGTGCGACTGCCGCCTGACCGTAGGCGATGCAGCCGTCGTTAACGGGCACGGTTTGGGGGACGAGGACAGTAAGGCCTGCGCTTTTGAGCTCGCGGGTGAGGAGTTGAAGCAGAAGTCGGTTCATGAACACGCCGCCCGAGAGCGCGACGGTATCGATGCCCTCGTGCACGCAGATATCGCTGGCGATGCGCGCCGAGGAGCGCGCGACGGCGACATGGAAGTCGAGTGCGAGCCTGTCGGCGGGCGCTCCGGCTTCAGTTCCTCCCAAAAGTGCCTCAAAGAGTGCTTTCTGATCCAGAACATCGGGGCCGTCCAGCCACGATGGGCCAGATGCGAAATGGCCGGCGTTGTCGTCGGGAAAATGGGCGATTTCGTTGTCGAGCGCGCGCCAGGCGGCAGCCTCAAGCTCGATGGCGGGTTCGCCCTCGTAGGTTGCCTTGTCGCAGATGCCCAGAATTGCTGCCGCGGCATCAAAGAGACGCCCCATGCTGCTGGTACGCGGGCTGTTGATGTCGCGCTCGATCATGGTGGCTGTCACGCTGCGCGTTTGCTCGCCGAGGCTGTCCAAAAGCCGAGCGGTACCTGGGTGCTCGAGCAGGCCGAGCTCACTGAGCAGGGCAAAGGCGTTGCGGCGGGCGTCGCGCACGGAGGCCGCCCCACCGGGGAGCGCCCAGGTGCGCAAATGCGCGGCGCGCTCAAAGCCGCCAAGGCTGGCAACAAGAAACTCGCCGCCCCAAATGGTCCCATCGGTGCCGGCGCCGGTGCCGTCAAAGGCGATGCCAAGGACGCGCGCGTCGGTTGTAAGCTGGCCAGCGGCGATGGCCTCGGCCATTACGCTCGCGATATGTGCATGATGGTGCTGCACCTCGACGAGCGGCAGATTGCATTTTCGCGTCTGCTCGCGCGCCCACTGGCTCGATAGATAGCTGGGGTGCACATCGCAGGCCAAAGCGGCGGGCGCCAAGTCAAAGAGATCTTCCAAGCGCGTGCGCGCGGCGTTCCAGGCATCGAAGGTTTCGCCGTTTTCAACATCGCCGATATGCTGCGACACAAAACAGGTCGCTTCGCCGTTCGTCCCTTCACGCGTGAGCGCAATCGTGGCCTTTTGTTGCGGCCCGCAGGCGAGTACGCAGGACGGAGCGCCGTCGAGCGCCGGCAACGACAGCGGTTGCGGCGCATATCCGCGTGCACGACGTACGGGCATGACGTCGCCGTCGACCACGCGTACCACGGAGTCGTCGTAGCGCGACAGGATCGCGCGGTCGTTGCCGAGCAGCGCGTCGGCGATGCCGGCGGCAACGAGATGCTCCCATGCAAGGGCGTCGTCGGTCTCGATGGGCTCTTCGCTCAGGTTTCCGCTGGTCATGACGAGCGCGTGCATACCGCAGGCTTCTGCCGCGGCAAACAACAGATGTTGAAGCGGCGTATAGGGGAGCATGACGCCGAGCTCGGGAAGGTCGTGCGCGACGGACGGTGCGAGTACGAGGGCGTCGGGAGAATCGCCGTCGCTCCCGCAAACAGCACGCCGGCGCAGCAACACAATGGGGCGGATACTGCCAGCGAGCAGATCGCGTTCAGCATCGTCGATATGACACAGGCGCTCGGTATCAGCAAGACTGCGCACCATGACGGCAAGTGGTTTGTTGCTGCGGCGTTTGCGACGGCGCAACTCGGCCACCGCTTGCTCGTTGGCAGCGTCACAGGCTAGATGGAATCCGCCCAGGCCCTTGATGGCGACGATGCCACCGCTGGCCAGCAGCTCAACGCAGCGCTCGATGATAGCGTCGCTGGCCTCGCGTGTGGTGCCGACGGTCGGTGTCGCGGACGAATTCCCGCACGCATCGCCGTTCACAGCCTCGCGCCACGTAATATGCGGCCCGCAATCAAAGCAGGCATCGGGCTGCGCGTGAAAACGCCGGTCGAGTGGGTCGGCATACTCCGCGGCGCAGGCGGGGCACATGGGGAAACGGTCCATCGAGGTAGCCGCTCGGTCATACGGCAGCGACCGGATGATGGTAAAGCGTGGGCCGCAGTTAGTGCAGTTGATAAAGGGGTAGTGATAGCGTCGGTCGGCGGGATCGAACAATTCGCGCAAGCAATCGTTGCAGGTGGCGATATCGGGCGAGACGAGCGTTGTGTGCGCGGTCTGGTCCTGCGACGCCACAATGCGAAAGCCCTGCTCGTTAGCGGCATCCCAGTTGCCGGGTGCTAGGTCTACAACCTCGACATGCTCCACGCGAGACGCCGCAGGCGCATGCTCGGAAAGTGCGTCAACAAATTCGTCGAGCGACTCGCTTAGGGCGTGCGCCTCGATATGCACGCCGTCGCCCGCGTTGAGCACCCAGCCGCAAATGCCGTGCGCCATGGCCTCGCGATACACAAACGGCCGCATGCCGACGCCCTGCACAATGCCCGTTACATGGATATGCGCATGTCGCATGCGACCCTCCTTCGTTGAAATGTGTGCTGTTACAGCCCCAGGCTCTGCTTGGTGGCGGCGCAGGTGAGCTCGCCGTGCTTAACGCCGCGCAGGCCCAGCAGGCGGTCGGCTAGTTCGTAGACGCGCTCGCCACGGCCCTTGAGCGCCAGAATCTCCAGGCAGTTGTGGTGATCCAGATGCACGTGCATGGTCGATACGATCTCGTCGGTGTAGTCGTGCTGCACTTCGTCCAGACGGCGCGTCAGGTCGCCGGTATGGTGGTCGTAAATCATGGTGAGCGACCCGATAACATGCTCATCGGGCGTGCGCATCTGCTCCTTGGCGATCGAGGCGCGAATCAGGTCGCGCACGGCCTCGGAGCGGTTGGCCACGTCGCCGCGGCGCGCGATCTGCTCGTCAAAACGGCGCAGCAGGTCGTCGGGTGCGGTAACCGAAAAACGGACCAGCTCGGAGCCGGAGCCACTACAGTGGCAGCCCGCGTCACCGTCCGCCCCGTGCGGATGCTCGTGCTCGTACCCGCAGCTGTGCTCGTGTTCGGCCACCTTACACCAGCTTCACGGAGCCGACGGAGTTGTGGTCGGCCTCGATGGCTTCCTCGTAGCCCTCGAGCGCGTCATGCGCCTCGTGGAGCGCGGCCATGGCGGCCTCGAGCTTGGCGCCGATGCGCTCCATGTCAAAATTCTCGGTCGCATGCAGCAGCTGATGGCTCCACTCGTGAGCGAGCTCGATGGTGTCGTCGACCTGCTTGACGCTCACGGCAAGCTGGCTCATGTTCATTCCGACGTCATGCATGGAAAATCTCCTTTTGTATGGGGCAGTTCAGTGGTTCAGATTTTACTACGCCCGCTCTGTGCGCAGCTGCATAAGAAAACGGGTGCGAGTCTGTGCGACCCGCACCCGTTCACTGGGGGCTGTTTGTGACTACCATACTATCCGTGGTCGCACACGGTGCACCCAGAAGTCCGGCGAGCGGTGCAAAAGCGCTCATAGACGGCGGGTAAGTAACAAGCGTATTACAGATGCTTCTCCAGCAGCGCCTGCAGCCTCGCCTTGGGCAGAGCGCCAACCGAGCGGTCAATCTCCTCGCCGTTCTTAAACACAATCAGCGTGGGGATGCTCATGACGCCATACTTCATGGCCAGGTCCTGGTTGTCGTCGACGTTGCATTTGGCAACGGCAAGCTTGCCCGCCAGCTCATCGGCAACCTCGTCAACGATGGGCGAGAGGGATCGACAAGGCCCGCACCACGGTGCCCAAAAATCGACTAGCACGGGCAGGCTGTCGTTAACGATGGAATCGAAGTTCTCGGGGGTAATCTGATTAATGTCAGCCATGGTGACCTCCATAATGCGACGCGGCTCGGCCGCGTAAAACTCAGTACGACCGTGCTTATACCCAGCCGATCGCAAAGCAACCACTCGCGGGCAGCTCTTTTATATAATGGTGGGCACGCAAACGATTGGAGAGCGCATGCCCACGTCACAAAGCCAGAAAAAAGAAGCCATCGCCCAGGCGGCCGAGCAGGAGCTCACATCGCTTGCGGTCCGTGGCGTGCGTATCGCGGGCAACGCGTGCTCGCCGATCGTGCTGGTCAAAGGCGATTTGGACGAGGCCGAGCGTTCGGGTGGCGAGCTTGCCGCCGGCCCGGATGGCGCGGCGTTGCGCAAGGCGCTTGGGGCCATCGGCTACGCGCCCGAGGATTTTTGCGTGCTGGCAAGCGTCGCCGGCGTGGGTGACGGAGCGGTCGCGGTGGGCGAGACTCTGCCGTGCGAGCTGTTCCGTGAGGCGCTTGAGGCTTTGGACCCCGAGGCGGTGCTACTGCTGG
>CABUGR010000113.1 GCA_902491135.1 uncultured Collinsella sp.
TCGAATGTGCACGTCGACGGTGCGCGTGCCGCCGCAGTACTCAAAGCCCCACACGCGGTGCAGCAGCACCTCGCGGCTGTAAGCACGGTTGGGGTGCGTTGCCAAAAAGCTCAGCAGCGAGTACTCCATCAGCGTCAGGTCGATGGGCTCGTTATCGAGTGTCACCTGGTAGGTGGCCAGGTTGATCTCGAGGTTATCGATATTGAGCACATCGTCGGCGGCGACGGTCTCCTCCTCGCCCATCAGGCGCTGCGCACGAGCCTTGAGCTCGTTGGGCGTCGCCGTGGGGCATACAAAGTCGGCATGCGCGTGATTCGGCAGGCGCAGGGTGCCAAGGGCCTCATCGTCGACGATCACCAGCATGGGGACGCCGCCACGATCGTCAAGCCACTTGGCAATCTGATCGATGCGGTCGCTGCGAATGCCGTCGGAATCGAGGATCAGCAGGTCAAAGTCGTGCGCCGCAGTCGGCGAATCGGGGGTTGCCAGGCTCACCTCGACACCCAGGGTGGTCGTCAAGCTGCGGGCAAACTCGTGGAAGCGCGTCGTGCGCGCCATGAACAGGGCACTCTTTTCGGACATATCGGCCTCCAAAGAAATGAGCTCAATCGTACTGGAACGAGCCAGCGCGATTAGGAGTTCGCCAGGTAGTGCTTGATCTCCCACTCGGTGATCGTAGACTCGAACTTATGCCACTCGTCGCGCTTCTTTTTGAGGAAGAAGCTGTGGATGTGCTCGCCGAGGGCATCCTTCATAAACTGCGAGTCCTCAAACACGTCGAGCGCCTCTTTGAGCGAGCGCGGCAGCGGCGTGTAGCCGGCCTCGAGCATCTGACGGTCGGTAAGCTTGAGCGTCTCGGCCGTTGCCTCGGGCGGGAGTTCCAGCTTGCGCTCGATGCCGTCCAGACCAGCCGCCAGCGTGACGGCGTTGACCAGGTACGGGTTGGCCATGGGGTCGGGGCTACGAAGCTCGATGCGCGTGGACAGCTGCTTGCCGGGCTTGTAGACCGGGATGCGGACCATGCTCGCGCGGTTGCGCAGGCCCCACGTGGCGTACTGCGGCACGGAATCGCCGCCCGTGGTGATGCGCTTGTACGAGTTGACCGTGGGGTTAGTGATAGCGCTGATCTCGCGCGCGTGTGCCAGAATGCCGGCCATGTAGTGCTTGGCGATATCGGAGAGGTGGTACTTCTCGTCGTCCTCGCCCCAAAAGACGTTGTTGCCGTCGTGATCGAACAGCGACTGGCACAGGAACATAGCGCTGCCGTCCTCACCTGCCAACGGCTTGGGCATAAAGGAGGCGTGGCAACCGCTCTCGTAGGCCTGCTGCTTAATGATGAGCTTGGCCGTGGTGATGGCGTCGGACATGCTCAGGGCCTCGGCGTGGCGCAGGCTCATGCCGTGCTGCGAGCGGCCGGCGGCGTGGAAGGTGTACTCCACGGGCACGGACATCTTCTCGAGCGTAAGGACCGTGTTGCGGCGCAGGTCGCGGGCGGCATCGCTCACCGAAAGATCGAAGTAGCCCACGTTGTCGAGCGGCTCGGGGGTGTGCTCGTCGGGGAAGTAGTAATACTCCAGCTCGGCGCCCACGTTGAGCAGGTAGCCAGCCTTCTCGGCCTTGCGGAACATGCGGCGCAGGGCATCGCGCGGATCGCCGGCGAAGGGCTTGCGGTCGGGGGTGCACACGTCGCAGAACACGCGGGCGACGCCGTTGTGGCTCGGGCGCCACGGCAAAATCTGGAAGGTCGAAGCATCGGGAAACGCCAGCATGTCGGCTTCCTCGGGCGTGGCAAAGCCCTCGATGGCCGAGCCGTCAAAGCCAATACCCTCCTCAAAAGCGACCTCGAGGTCCTCGGGGCTAATGGCAAAGTTCTTGAGGCGGCCGAGAATGTCGACAAACCACAGACGCACAAAGCGGATGTCACGCTGCTCTACGGAGCGGAGTACGTAATCGATGTTCTGCTGGTTCATGTCGCTCCCCTTTCTTTCGGGCGGGTTTCGACTGGTCTATATCGCAGATACTATCGCAGAAAAATGTTTCCGCAGGGTTAAAGCGTATCAAGCGCTCAAAAAACGTGTGCGAACAGGCAGTTGCGAACGAGCGGCTAGCGTTCAGATTCGGAGACAATTTGTCTACAGGCTCGTTCCAGCGCAGGGAACTCCATCGTCACTGCATCCCAAACAACCGAGCGGTCGACATTGCCGTAATCATGCGCAAGATAATTTCTCATGCCGATAATTCCACGCCATTCAATTTCGGGATGAAGCCGCTGCGAGCGTTCCGACAATTTGCCCGCTTCTTCCGTCACCCTAAGCGCACACATCAAAAGGGAGTCCGCCAACGCCCTCGTCCGCACGTCATTCGCATGCAGAAACTGGTCCTCGGTGATATCAAAAGCCTTGATGCGCTCGTTCGTTTCGGAGATGGCCTCCAAAACCTCTTGGGCGCGAAGGCTGTCTGACTTACGCGCGATCATAAAGGATCACTCCTTCGCGCTCGATTACCGCGGCAAGTTCGTCATCAAGATGATCACTAGAGACGAGATCAACCTGCCTCCCGGTTTCTTTGCGCACCGCCTCGCCAAACGCCGACAGCGCAAAAAGACCAAAGCCCTGCTCGCGATCGACTTCGAGACGCAAGTCAATATCACTATCGGCATGCGCCTCGCCACGGGCATACGAACCAAATAGAATCACGGTTTTGATGGCGGGAATCGTGCTGGCTGCCTCGCGGACGGCGGACTCAATCTGGGCAGTATCCAAAATGCCCGCCGCGGCGCTTTCGCTCGCAGAGCTTTTACCAAGTGAAGGAACAAACGGCAGAGAGCGCTCGCGCAGCATCTGCCTCATAAACATATTGACCGCAACAGACGAAGTCATGCCAAGCTCTTCGCACAGTTCGGCAAATGAGTCTTTAATTGACGAGTCCACTCGCACACTCAGCACAGACGCAGCCATGGATACCTCCTGTATGACATTGTCTATATATTATCATACAGACTAGCGCGAGGTCGAAGCGCGGTGTTCGATGTGGCCGGGGACCTCGATACGCTTGGGGGCGAGCTTTGCGGCCTCGCCCACCGTGGTGGTGACGACGTCGATGCGCTCGGACAGGCGCTCGACCACGCGCTCGGCGATGGTAAGGGTGTCTTGCGCGGCCGTGGTCACACCGCCAAAGAGCACGTGGTTCCAGGGATAATCGTCAAATGTCGCGATCTTAAGACCAGCCGGCAGCGAGGGACCAAGCTGCGCCAGCGCCTCGGTCAAACGCAGGAAGACCAAGCCGTTGACGGCAATGAGGCCGAGCTTTTTGCCTGCATAGCCGCGGATGGTCTCGTCCAGGCGGCCGACGCCCGTGGCGCCCCCGTCGGCCAGGGTGACGACCTCGCCGGCAAGGCCGCGGTGCAAAAGCTCGTCGGTAAAGGCCTCGGCGCGCTTGCGACGCACGGGGCTGTCGTCGCTTGCCTCGGTGAGCAGGCACAGGCGCTCGCTGCCAGCGGCGGTCAAGGCGTCTACCAGGCCGGCGACCAGCTCACGGTTGTTAGATGTCACCAGATCGACACCGCCGTCGGCAACGTCGCGGTCGAGCAGCACAACGGGCAGGCGCCCCGCGGCCGCGGCGATCGCCTTGTCGTTGCCTCCGCAGGTGTTGACGACCAGGCCGTCCACGTCAGCATCGATAAGTCTGGCGAGCGACTCGGCCTCCTTAGCGGGGTCGTTGCCGCTAATGGCCGTCATGAGCGAGCAGCCGCGCGCGGCGGCGCTGGCGGAAAGTCCTTCAAGCATGGCGCTCGAGAACGGGTTGGCGATGTCGGCCAGGATCACACCGATGAGGTTGGTACGCGAGCTGCGCAGATTGCGCGCGGCAGCACGTGGGCGATAGCCGGTGCGCTCGATGACCTCGGCGATGCGAGCACGGGTCTCCTCGGTCATTTGCCCGGGGCGGTTGTTGAGATAGCGCGAGACCGTGGCCGGGCTCACGCCCGCCTCGGCGGCAATGTCCTTGATTCTCATCTGCGCCATAACGCACCCCGTTTCCCAATTGTCGGCGGTCTGAGCCATTTTAGGCATTTTTTTAAAAATCTCGGTTGCAAAACGCTGTAGGTGAGTATACTACAACTCGAAACGAAACCGATTTCGTAAACCGATTTCGGCGAGCGTTGGCACGCAGGTGCAAAGACGCACCCTACCGTCTTGGCACCTGCGTGCCAACGCCATATCAAAGGTGTACGCACGAGTAAAAGGAGCTGCGCGACCATGGGTAAAACGGTTCTTACCTTCGGCGAGATCATGATGAGACTCTCGCCCAAAGACCACCTGCGTATTGAGCAGGCAACCGAGTTTGACGTCCGCTACGGTGGCGCCGAGGCCAACACCGCTCTTTCCCTAGCCTACCAAGGCGACAAGGCCGCTTACGTATCCGTTGTCCCGGCCAACCGCCTAGGCGAGTGCGCGCTGCGCTCGCTGAAGGCCTACGGCGTCGACACAACGCGCGTCGTGCGTCAGGGCGACCGTCTTGGCTCCTATGTGTTTGAGGTCGGCGCCTCGCAGCGCGGTAACGGTTGCGTCTACGACCGCAAGTACTCTGCCATCAACATGGCCAAGCGCGACGTCTTTAACTGGGACGAGATCCTCAAGGGCATCGATGTCTTCTATTTCTCCGGCGTGACCCCCGCCGTCTCCGATGAGATGGCCGCCGCCTGCAAGGATGCCCTCACCGCCTGCCGCGCCAAGGGCATCACGACCGTGTGCGACGTGAATTATCGCGGCAAGATGTGGTCGCCCGAGAAGTCGCAGGCCACCATGAAGGAACTCCTGCCGCTCGTCGACATCTGCATCGCCAACGACGAGGATGCGCCTGCCGGCCTTGGCATGACCTGCGTCTCCGGCTCCCTCGCCCACGGCATCGAGGAGCGTGACACCTACGTCGAGATGGCCCGTCAGATCTGCGCCGAGTACGGTTGCAAGAAGGTCGCCTCGGTCGTCCGCAACATCTCCTGCGTCGAGCGCTCCATCTGGATGGGCATGCTCTTTGACGCCGAGA
>CABUGR010000114.1 GCA_902491135.1 uncultured Collinsella sp.
CACGAAAGCGAGCACAGCAGATCGAGGCCAGCAGCCATGGATTCGGCACTGGCGTTATAGGAATCGTCGATGACGCGGGCACCGCTCTTGGCGCGCTTGATCTCTTGGCGGTGACCGGTGATCGTGAGGCCCCTAAAGGCAGCATCGATCTGCTCGGGCGTCACGCCCAGGCGATAGGCAACCGCGGCGGCCTTAACGGCATTTGGGACGGACTGCACGCCGGGGATGGCAAGCATGGTATCGATTGTCTCGCCCTGACCAAAATCGAGCGTAAAGACCGGACGGCCCTCGTCATCAACTCGAACGTCGCGGGCACGGACCTCATCATCGTCCGAGACGCCGGCCAGCATCACGTCGATACCAGCAGGCTGGGCGAACGTATCGCGAATGAACGGCGTAAAGTCGTCCTCGCCGCCCAAAACCAGCAGCGGCAAGAAGTCGCCAGCGGCGCACATACCCTGGACAATCTCGGCCTTAGCGCGGGCGATGTTCTCGCGGCTACCCAAAATGCCGATATGAGAGGTACCAATCTTGCTCACGATGGCAAGGTTGGGATTGGCGGACTGGGACAGGCGCTCGATCTCGTGGAAATGGTTCATGCCCATCTCGAGCACCAGGACCTCGGTATCGGCCGGAGCGGAAAGCACCGTGAGTGGCATGCCGATCAGGTTATTGAAATTGCCCTTGGTGGCCCAGACACGATAGCGCTTGGCGAGCACAGCGGCGAGCACGTCCTTGGTCGTCGTCTTGCCGATGGAACCGGTAATACCAACGACCAGGCAGCCAAGCTCCAGACGGTACGTGTGCGCCAAACGCAGCAGAAACTCCTCGGGATCATCGGTCAGCAAGATGGCACAGCCCTTGTCCTGCGCCAGCGAGACCAGCTCGGCCTCGGGCTCACGCGTCATCACGACGGCGCCGGCACCCGACTGGACGGCACGGGAAGCAAAATCATTGCCGTCGACGTTTTCACCGGGAAAGGCGACGAAAATCGTCCCTTCCTCGACCTGGCGCGAGTCGATAACGCACCCGCGGCATACCTGATCGGCTTCTCCCGTCACGGTTCGGGCCCCTGTTGCGGCCGCGAGGTTGTTGACGGCGATCTCTATCATTGCAGCTCCCCTGTAAACCTAATAATGCTATCGGCGTATTGTATCCCAGCGCCGCGCATGCGTGGTGCAGGGCATGTGAACACCCCTCATATGGGACAACAAACCACGCCCCAAAGATTGTAACCCCCTACTTCGTGTGCGGGATACCCAGCACGTCGAGCGCGTTGGCCATAATGGACTGGAACGGCACCGCAGCGGCATCTGAGCCGCTCGGCGTTCCGTCGAGCGTGATATAGCACAGCACCTTGGGCGATTGTGCCGGTGCAAAGCCCATAAAGGACGACATGTAGTTCTCCTTGAGGTAGCCGCCGTTCTCGTCGGCTCGTTCGGCCGTACCGGTCTTACCCGCCACGTCATAGCCGTCAACCGCGCCGCCAACGCCCGTTCCCTCGGACACGACCGTCTGCATGCACGATGTCACCTGGGATGCGGCGTCCTCCGAAATCGCGCGCTCGCCTTCGCCCCAGTCCTTCTCGTCGCCTTTGCTGGACTTATAGAAGTGCGGGGTCATCATCACGCCGCCGTTGGCGATGCCGCCCACGGCACGTGCGATCTCAATCGGCGAGACGGACAGCGCCTGTCCAAAGCTCATCGAACCCAGCGTGGCGCCGTCATACTGGTCACGCTCCTTGACGATGCCCAGGCTCTCGCCCGGAAAATCGACACCGGAGCTGTGACCTATGCCCCACTTGTCCACATAGGCGGCAAAGTCATCCGCACCGATCTTGCGCCCCACCAGGACAAAGCCCACGTTGGACGAACGGCGCATCATCTCGCGCACATCCATGGTCATGGCATAGTCGCGCTTGTCGGCATCGGTGACGGTATCGTCACCCACCTTGATGCTCGCCGGCACCTCAAACGAGCCGGCGCCCGCCACGAGCGTCTTAAAGACCGAGCCGGGCTCGTAGGCGTCGGTGACCAGGCGCAAGTTCATATCCTCGGTCTTGGCGTTTTCCAGATCGGTCTGGTCGTAGGTCGGGTACGAGCAGGCGGCGAGAATTTCACCAGTCGTGGGGTCGGTGACCAAAGCCGAGCCGTTCTTGGCCTTTGTCTTCTCGACAGCCTCCGCCAAAGCATCCTCAGCCGCTCGCTGCATATTGACGTCGAGCGTCGTCACGATGTCAACGCCGTCGACCGCAGCCACCTTTTTATAGGCACCGCCCGCGATATAGCTGCCGTCCCTCGCGCGCTCGCGCACGAGGGTACCATTCGTGCCGGTCAGAAGCTTGTTGTATTGCTTTTCGAGACCCGTCAAGCCGTCGTTGTCTACATTCACTACACCCAGCACCTGCGATGCCAGATTGCCGTATGGATATACGCGCTTCATGGCCTGCTCAAAAAGCACGCCGGGCAGGTTCTTCTTCTCCAGCGCCGCAGCATCGTCTTCGTCCACCTGGCGCTTGATATACACCCAGGTGCCATCGGACTCGACGAGCTTGCGGCAGGTCTTTTTATCGATTCCAGTTGCCTTGACCAGCGCCGACACCGTCTTGTCAACATCCTCGACAAGCTGCGGGTTCACGGCGATGTTGCGACATTCGACCGACGACGCCAGCACGTTACCGTTGCGGTCGTAGATGGTGCCGCGTTTGGCATAGAGGGTCTGTGCAAGCAGGCGGCGCGCATCGGCACGCTCGCGCAGTTTATCGGCTTCGACAATTTGATAGTCGGCAAGGCGAAAGACGCCCAAGCTCAAACCAAGCCCGATGAAGCCCATGATGGCTTTGCGGCGAGGCAGAGGCGTGCCTGTGAGCCATTCGGTCGACGAACTCTTGCGCGACCTGGTGTTATGCATTTGAGGGCCGTCCGAGCCGCGAAGTCGCGACGCCGGGTCGTTGCCACGGGACTGCCCGGCGTTGTAAGATTGCCGACCCGTTCCTTGATAACCAGAACGTCCCCGCGACGAGGGACGTCCAGAACCGCGGCCCCCATCGGAACCGCGGCGATAGTCATTTGTCATACTCAGCTACCGTCTTGCTACTGAGCGGTCGCGGTCGCGTTGGCGCCCGCGGCTGCATCCTGCGAAAAGTCAAGTGTAACGCTCTCGCTGGGCTCCACCATGCCATAAGCGCCCGCAAGGTCGCGAATGCGCGTGTCGGCGCCATAGACCGAATGCATGACCTCCAGGTCGGAGCTCTCATCGGTCGCCTTTTCGAGCGTGCTGGTAAGCTCGGCGTTGCTGTTGAGCACCTGGGCCGTAACGCCGGCGAGCGCCACGCGGGCGACGCCGATCGTCATGAAGATAGCCGCAATGATGCAAAACGTTTTAAGAACGCTCATGAAAACCGGGCTTACCACCTGGTTTGCCTGACGGCCCGCGCCCGTGTAGACATCAAAGCGCGGCGCGCGCTGCTCACGGGGAGCAACGGGCGCCTGCGGCGTCTCACGATAGGCGGGCATGGCGTTCATATCATAGGCGAGTGCTGCGCTTGAAGTGTTGTAGAGTACGTTGGTAGTGTGTTTAAGCTTCGTTTATGGTGCGAGCGGGAGGTCCAATATCGCGCGGTCGCGTCTACAGACGCTGCGCCACGCGGATTTTGGCTGACCTCGCCCGAGGGTTGCGCTCAACCTCATCAGGCTGGGCAACCAAGGGTTTGCGGGTGATGACCTTGAGTATCGGCACGTTGCCGCACACGCACACCGGAATCTCCGGCGGACACGTGCACCCCTGGCTCATCTCCTTAAAGTGGTTCTTTACGATACGGTCCTCGAGCGAGTGATACGAGATGACGCAGATACGTCCGCCCGGGTTGAGCCACCTGGTGGCGGCATCAAGCCCTCGTTCGAGCACATCGAGCTCGTGATTGACCTCGATGCGAATGGCCTGGAAACTTTTCTTGGCCGGGTGTCCACCATGCCGACGAGCGGCAGCCGGGATACCCGCCTTGATGATCTCGACAAATTGGCCGGTGGTTTCGATCGGTTCTTGCTCGCGGCGGCGCACGATCTCGCGCGCGATCTGCGAGGCGAACTTCTCTTCGCCGTAGACGCGTAGAATCCGGGCGAGGTCGTGTTCGTTATAGGTGTTGATGACCTCAGCTGCGTTTAAGGTGTTATTACCCGGATCCATCCGCATGTCCAATGGAGCGTCCTCGTTATACGAAAAGCCCCTGCCAGGGATATCGAGTTGCGGCGACGAAACGCCCAAATCGAACAGGAAGCCATCGACCCCGGGCACCTCGGCCGAGCAAAGCAGCTCGTCCAAGTCGCCGAAGTTGCCCTTCAGCAGCTGGTGCGGAACGCCGGGAACCTCGCGGTCCAGACGGGCGCCAGCGGCCTCGAGGGCCATGTCGTCCTGATCGACGCCGAGCAAAAGGCCCGTCTCCCCCACCTGCGCGGCCATCTTTACCGAATGGCCGGCACCGCCAAGGGTGCAATCGCAGACAACGGAGCCGCTCTTTAGCCGCAGCGACTCAAGCACTTCGCCGAGCATGACAGGTTCATGCCGATATTCTTGTGTCAAGATCCCACGCTCCATCCGTTACCCGTGCCTTGCCCTTACGAGAAGAAGAGGTCCAGCAGGGCCTCATCGTCATCGTCCTCATCGGCCGCGGCGCGATCCCAAACCTCAAGGTGGTCGTAGTTGCCCACAACCGTGACCTCGCGGTCGAGGTTCGCCTGCTTGCGGAGAGACTCGGAAAGACCGATACGACCGGCGCTGTCCACGTCCATCGACGTGGTGCGCTTGTTGATCGCCCTCATGAGCTTCTGGTCGTTGATGTCACGCGGGTTAAAACCCTCGTGGCCCTCACGACCCGCGAAGAGTCCTTCGACCCACTTATCGAAGGCCTCGGCAGAGAACACGTACAGAGCATCGACATCCAGGGCTTTGAACACGCGAACGTGCTCTCCAAGCTCCTCGCGAAGGGGTGCAGGCAGGGATAGACGACCTTTTGCATCGAGATTGC
>CABUGR010000115.1 GCA_902491135.1 uncultured Collinsella sp.
CGTCTGGGCCGATACGCCGGCAGATGCCGCGGCGAACGCCGACGTCGTCTTTACCATGGTGGGCTATCCCTCCGAGGTCGAGGAGCTCTACCTGGCGGGCGACGGCCTGCTCGCGTGCACTAAGCCCGGCGCGGTCCTGATCGACCTCACCACGAGCTCGCCCGAGCTGGCGCGCGACATTGCCGAGGCCGCCCAGGTTTCCGGCCGCATGGCGTTTGACTGCCCCGTCACCGGCGGCGAGTCGGGTGCTATCGCCGGCACGCTTACGGCTATCGTGGGCGCTACCGAGAACGACATTGCCCCGGTCCGCGATATCCTTTCCACCTTTGCGGCAACCATCTGCTGCTTCGACGGCGCCGGCAAGGGCCAGGCTGCCAAGCTCGCCAACCAGGTGTCGCTGGGCGCCTGCATGGTCGGCATGGCCGATGCGCTGGCGTTTGCCGAGCTGAGCGGCCTCGATCTGGAGAAGACCCGTCAGATGATTCTGGGCGGTACCGGCAAGTCCGGCGCCATGGAGAGTCTGGCGCCCAAGGCGCTCGACGGCGATTACAAGCCCGGCTTTATGGTCGAGCACTTCATCAAGGACCTGCGCTTGGCGCTCGCCTATGCCGACGACCGCGAGCTTGCGCTGCCCGGCGCCGACGTGGCCTTTACGCTCTACGACATGCTCGATGCCATCGGTGGCGCCAAGCTGGGCACCCAGGCCATCACGGTGCTCTACAAGGAGGAGGCCGACGCCATCGCCGCCGGTCTTGACTGGTCGCAGTATCGTCCCGAGGAGCATGGTGCTCACGAGGAAGGCTGCGGTTGCGGCGAACATGGCGACGACCACGAGTGCGGTTGTGGCCACCACCATGGCGAGGACCACGAGTGCTGCGGCGGCCACGGCCATGACGACGGCCACGAGTGCTGCTGCGGCCACCATCACGGGGAGTAGCGCCCATGAGCTGGACGTTCGTGGTGCTTGCGCTGGTGCTCTTTCTCTTTGCGATCTACATCGGCTTTTTGTGCGGCCAGTGGGCGTGCGAAAAGCGCGTCATCACCAAGCGTGACTACTGGATTGCCAACTTTGCGGGAGCGGCGGCAGTCATCCTGCTGACCTGGGTGTTCTCGCTGTTCCCGCTAGTGCAGTTTGCGCCGATCGGCTGGCTCGGCGGCTTTATCGCCGGCCTTAAAATGAGCTTTGGCGAATCCGTCGGCCCGTGGCGCAAGCACGACGAGGTCTTTAACGTCAACAAGGCTCACCGCGCCGCCGCCGACGCGGGCGACGCCGAGGAGCGCCGCCGCGCGCGTCGCAATGGCGCGGCCGACCGACAGCTCATCTCGGTCACCGATGACAGCAAAGGTGCTGGCAAGCACGCTAAGAAATAGTAAAAAGAGGTAACTATGGCAGAAAACAAAGACGAACAGCTCACCGACGAGGAGCTGGCACAGCTCCAGCTGGCAGAGGAGAACGAGAACGCCGTCGACCGCCTGGTCAAGGAGCTCGGCTGCCCCACGCGCCGTATCCGCCAGTTTGCCGCCCGCGTGCTGCACCTGCTTGCCGAGCGCGATCCGCAGCGCGTCGTGCCCTGTGTGCCCGCGCTGATCGAGGCGCTCGATCGCCCCGAGGCTCAGACCCGCTGGGAGGCCCTCGATGCCCTGACGGCGCTCGCCACCACTTGCCCCGAGCAGCTGGGCGATGCCTTTGAGGGCGCCGAGACCGCGCTGTTCGACGAGATTTCCTCCACGCTGCGCTATGCCGCCTTCCGCCTGCTGTGCGTGTGGGGCGCCACGAGCGTCGAGCGTTCGCGCGAGGCTTGGCCCATCCTGGACGAGGCCATCCAGTGCTACCACGGCGACCTTGAGTATCGCGATATGCTCGGTTGCCTGTACGAGTTTGGCCAGGGCGAGATCGACGCCGAGGTCGCCGAGAAGCTTGCGCTGCGCCTTAAGTTCGACGCCGAGAACGGCAAGGGCAGCTATCTCAAGGCCCGTTCGAGCGAGATTTGCGAAATGCTTGTTAAACGTTTTGGCCTGGATCTCTCCAAAAAGAAGAAGCGTGCTAGCGTTAAAAAATCTGACGACGCCGAAGACGAGGAGTAACAGATTATGGCGCACGATGTAGTCCTGATTCCCGGTGACGGTATCGGTCCCGAGATTACGCAGGCCATGCGCCGCGTGGTCGAGGCCACCGGTGTCCAGATCAACTGGAACGTCCAGGAGGCAGGTGCCGGCGTCATGGACGAGTTTGGCACGCCGCTGCCCCAGCACGTGCTCGATGCGGTCGCCGAGACCAAGGTTGCCATCAAGGGCCCCATCACCACGCCGGTCGGCACGGGTTTCCGCAGCGTTAACGTGGCCCTGCGCAAGCACTTCGACCTGTACGCCTGCGTACGCCCCTGCCTGTCGCAGCCGGGCGACGGCTCGCGCTTCCGCGACGTCGACCTGGTCATCGTGCGTGAGAACACCGAGGACCTCTACGCCGGGATCGAGTTCGATGAGGGCGCTGCCGAGGTCGAGGAGCTCTCACAGCTTGTCGAGCGCTCGGGTCAGAAGACCTTCGCCGCCGATTCCGCCATCTCAATTAAGCCCATCTCCATCGCCAAGAGCCGCCGCATTGTGGAGTACGCCTTTGAGTACGCCCGCCGCTGCGGCCGCAAAAAGGTGACGGCCGTGCATAAGGCCAACATCATGAAGGCGACCGATGGCCTGTTCCTGCGCGTTGCGCGCGAGGTGGCCGCCAACTATCCCGATATCGAGTTCAACGACAAGATTGTCGACGCCACCTGCATGGGCCTGGTCCAGAACCCCAACGACTTCGATGTCCTGGTGCTGCCCAACCTGTACGGTGACATTTTGAGCGACCTGTGCGCCGGTCTGGTAGGTGGACTGGGTATGGCTCCGGGTTCCAACATCGGTGCCGACTGCGCCATCTTCGAGGCGACGCACGGCTCCGCGCCCGATATCGCTGGCCAGGATATCGCTAACCCCACGGCCGAGATTCTGTCCGCGGCTATGATGCTCGATCACCTGGGCGAGAACGACGCGGCCAATCGCATTCGCGCCGCCGTTTCTGCCACGCTCGACGAGGGTGAGCAGGTTACCGGCGACGTTCGTCGTGCCCAGACCGGCTCCGTTGAGGGCGCTGTGGGCACGCAGGCCTTTGCCGATGCCGTTATCGCGCACCTGGCCTAAGGCATGCAGACTGCAAACGCCTAAATAGTACTTAAGTGTTTGCGTATAACCTGAGAATCAATACGCCCGGCGCTTTGTCGGGCGTATTCTATTGCGGACTATGTTTCCTAACAAGGAGTAACTGATATGGGTCTGATTCAAAAGAAGGACGAGAAGGACGAGATCGACGGCATCCAGATCATCGAGCGCGGCGAAGGCCCCGATGGTGATGAGGAGGAGAAGATCGATCTGGTCGCCGGTACGTCTGCCGAACATATTGCCGCCGGTACGACGGCCGAGGAGGAGGACGCTCGCCTGGAGGCAAAGATCGCCGCGGACGCCGCCGACGAGAACCTCATGCCCGAGGAGCAGGACGAGGACGACGATATCCTGGGTTCCGACGAAGACGACCGCGCATCCAAGCACAAGAAGACGATGATTGCCGCCTTTGTGGTTGCAGTCGTGATTGCTGCCGTGATTGGCTTCTTTATTGGCAATGGTGGTTTTGGCGGCAAGGGTGTCGGCTCGGCGACCCTCACCGAGGACCAGCTCGATTCGACCGTGGCAAGCTACAGCTACAACGGCAAGAAGAGCGACATCACCGCGCGCGAGGCCATCGAGAGCCAGTACAGCCTCGACACCGTCAAGGATGGCGATGGCAACTACACCGCTCCCTCTGCCGACGTCATCCTGTCCTACGTGCGCAACAAGATCCTGCTCGACGCTGCCGAGGACGAGGGCATCACCGTCTCTTCTAAGGAGATGAAGAAGTACGCCGAGGATTCCATCGGCACTTCGGACTACAAGACCATGGCCACGCAGTATGGCGTGTCCAAGGACCAGGCCAAGCAGATCGTCCGTCAGTCCGCGACGCTGCAGAAGCTCTACAAGAAGAAGGTGGGCGATAGCTCCGCAAGCATGCCGACCGCCCCGACCGAGCCTGCTGACGGCAACGAGGAGACCGCGAGCAAGGACTACGCCGACTACATCATCAACCTTGCCGGCGACGAGTGGGATAGCTCAAAGGGCACCTGGAAGGACGCCGATAGCACCTATGCTAAGGCCTTTGCCGACGATGCCTTTACGGCCGATAGCGCTACCTATAAGCAGGCCATGACCGCCTATTACACCGCCTACCAGCAGTATTCCTCGCAGGCTTCGAGCGCTAGCTCCAAGTGGACCGAGTATGCTAACGGCCTCTACGCCAAGGCCAACATCAGCATCTACGGCCTGTTTGCGTAAGGTTTGCCTGCACTACTGCGCGCTAACCGATCTACCTGATTGAGCCCGCTAGAACGGACAACGTTCTAGCGGGCTTTTTGCGTTGAGGGCGTGATTGACGGCTTAATTATGGCTATTCATCTTTAAGCCCAAAAAGGCTATCGGCTTCATCGTCGGATATATATTCCAGTACATCGCCTGGTTGGCAGTCGAGTGCCCGGCATATCGCGTCAAGAGTTGAAAAACGTATGGCAGAAACCTTGCCCGTCTTAATGCGTGACATATTGACCTGGGAGATGCCCACACGTTCCGCAAGCTCTTTGGATGAGATCTTGCGTTCGGCGAGCATGCGGTCAAGCCGCAGAATAATCATGGATTCCCCCTAGAGCAACTCGTCATCTTGTTTTTGCAGGATATACCCGTAGCGGAAGATGCTGGCAATCAGGCAAATAATCAGGCCTGCAAAGAGCATGGAGGGCTCGAATAACTGGCCGACGAACGCATCCGTAAAGCTGCCGCCAAATCCTGAGAGTATCATTCCCGTGATTACGGCGCCAAGAAGCCTCACGGCAACGCCGC
>CABUGR010000116.1 GCA_902491135.1 uncultured Collinsella sp.
CATCCTGGGCGCCGACGTTTACCTGTTCCCGACGCTGATCGCGCTCGGCTTTGCAACCTACGTCATCTTCCTCAACTTCCGCGGTGCCAGCTCGGCCGCCAAGCTGCAGGCCTTCCTGACCAAGGCCCTGCTCTGCGGCATGCTGCTCGCCATGGGCGTCTCGCTGTTCACCGGCTCGCCGGACAACGCCATGCCCGTGTTCTCCCAGGTCACCGGTGCTGGCGGCGGCAAGCCTGCTACCGAGGGCACCAGCCTGTTCGCAGGCATCGTTTCGGTCCTGGTTCTGACCCCGTTCTTCTACGCCGGTTTCGACACCATTCCTCAGCAGGCTGAGGAAGCGGCCGAGGGCCTCAACTGGAACAAGTTCGGCAAGATCATCTCCCTGGCCCTGCTGGCCGCAGGCGGCTTCTACATGGTCTGCATCTACTCGTTCGGCACCATCCTCGACTGGCATGAGTTCGTTAAGAGCCCGGTTCCCGCGCTTGCCTGCCTCAAGGGCATCAACATGCTCCTGTACCTGGCCATGCTCGTCATCGCCACGCTTGGACCCATGGGCCCGATGAACTCCTTCTACGGCGCCACGAGCCGCATCATGCTCGCCATGGGCCGAAAGGGCCAGCTGCCCGAGAAGTTCGCCGAGGTCGATCCCAAGTCCGGCGCTCCCAAGCTCGCCTGCGTCGTTCTGGGCGTCATCACCGTCGTCGGTCCGTTCCTGGGCAAGAACATGCTCATCCCTCTGACCAACGTGTCGGCTCTCGCCTTCATCTTCTCCTGCGGCATGGTCGCCCTCGCTTGCCTGCGCATGCGCTTCACCGAGCCCGACCTGCCTCGTCCCTACGAGGTGCCCGGCGGCAAGTTTGGCATCAGCCTCGCTATCGTTGCCTGCGGCACCATCATTGGCCTGCTCGTGATCCCGTTCTCTCCCGCCTCCCTCAACATGGTGGAGTGGAGCATCGTGATCGGCTGGTTGGCTATTGGCCTGGCCCTCATGGCTTTCACCAATTCCCGCAAAAAGTAACGCCTAGCCGGGGCGGATCGGGTGCGCGGAATCCTCTCTCCCGCGCACCGAACCCGGCGCCACTTGGGTAGCTTTGTGAGGCCTTAACCCAACACGGCCTCGCCCACTATATGGATCCATAAGGAGGAACCATGTCCACTAAGTATGCAATCGTTGGCGGCAAGCTCATCGACGGCACCGGTGCCGAGCCGGTCGAGAACTCCCTCGTTCTCGTCGACGATAACGGCAAGATCGAGTATGCCGGTGTCATGCAGGACCTTCCCGAGGGCGTTGAGGTTATCGACGCCGCCGGCAAGACTGTCCTTCCCGGCCTGATCGACACCCACCTGCACTTCTCGGGCAACTTGACTGACGATGACACCGACTGGGTCATGCAGCCGCTCCTCGAGAAGCAGGCCGTCGCCGTCAAGCAGGCCTATGACTGCCTCACCCACGGCCTCACCACCGTCTGCGAGATCGGCCGCTTTGGTATCCAGATCCGTGACTGCATCGACAAGGGCGTCTTTAAGGGCCCGCGCGTTCTGGCCACTGGCCTCGGCTTCTGCCGCGTTGCCGGCCACGGTGACTCCCACCACTGCACCCAGGAGCTCAACAAGGAATCCCATCCCTGGGGCGACCAGGTCGACGGTCCTTGGGATTTGCGCAAGGCCGTCCGTCGTCGCCTGCGCGAGAACCCCGATGCCATCAAGATCTGGGCTACCGGTGGCGGCATCTGGCGCTGGGACTCCGGTCGCGATCAGCACTATTGCTCCGAGGAGATCCAGGCCGTGGTCGAAGAGGCAAAGATGGTCGGTATCCCCGTGTGGAGCCACTGCTACAACAACCACGCCGCTGCCTACGATTCCGTCCGCTTTGGCTGCGAGCAGCTGATTCACGGCTTCGATATCGATGAGCGCACCATGGACCTCATGGCCGAGCAGGGCACCTTCTTCACCCCGACGATCGCCTTCCTGCCCACCTGGTACGCCACCTATCCGCCCGTCTACGTCCCCGAGCTGCACGACAAGTACGAGGGCACCCTGGTCGAGAAGGAGCTGCAGCGCAACTACGACTGCCTGCGCGAGGCCAAGAAGCGTGGCGTCGTCATGACGATCGGCTCCGACTCCTTCTCCTTCGTTACCCCGTACGGCACCTGCTCCATCGAGGAGATGTACGAGTTCGTCGACAAGATCGGCTTCACCCCGGTCGAGACCATCACCTGCGCCACCCTCAACGGCGCCAAGATGTGCCACATCGAGGACGAGACCGGTTCCATCGAGGCCGGCAAGTGCGCCGACCTGCTGGTCGTCAACGGTGACGTCGCCGCCGACATCCATGTGCTCAACACCGACAACATGGATGTCATCATGAAGGACGGCTGGATCGTCGAGGCTGGCACCTTTGGCGAGGCCAACAAATACAGCGCCTAAGATACCGTTTGTCGATGACTGGATGTAAAACACAGTTTTTGATTGCATAATGCAATGGAGAGGGTCGCTTGCGGCCCTCTTTATTGCTATGGGTGTGGTAGATAAAAGGGGATGACGGTGGATTTAAACAGGCTGATTCTGGGCAAGAGTTACAACTCTACCAAGGTCTTTCGTACGGCCCAGCATGTGGTCCAGGCCATCCTGCTCGGTGTTGTCGTTCCGGCGCTTATTCTGCTGCTTATCTGGGATTTAACCGATAATCCCAATCCCGTTCCGGCCGTTGTCGTCATTGCCGGCTTGGTCATGCTGTGCTTCTTCTTCTCGTACGTCTTTGTCGTTCCCGACGACCTCACATCGAGCGCAACCGACCGCACGCTCGCCATCGCTTCAAAAATATTCGCCTACACGTCGCGCGGCCTTACGCCCGAAGCTGCCCTGGGCGCCTCTAAGATCATCCTGTCCGAAACTATCGCCTCTGCCATCTGCTTTACCGACGGCAAGCGGGTGTTGGCAAGCTGGGGCGAGGACTCGGCAAAATGCCCCGCGGGCACCCCGGTGGTACTGCGGACTACGCTCAACGTGATCAACAGCGGTGAGCAAAGCGTGTTCTCGCGCGATGCCTCGACCGAGACGGGTGGCTATTTTCCGCGCCTGCGCGCCGGTATTGTCGCGCCGCTTACCGTGCGCGGGCATTGCGTGGGCACGCTCGAGCTGTATTATCCCCGTCTGAGCAGCATCGATATGCGCCAGACGGCGCTTGCCTCGGGCTTTGCCGACCTCATTTCCACGCAGCTTGCGAGCTTTGAGCTCGAGCGCCAGGACGAGCTTACGGCCCGCGTGGAGCTGCGCGCCTTGCAATCGCAAGTCGATCCTCATTTTCTGTTTAACACCATCAGCACCATTGTGTCGCTCGTGCGTACCGAGCCCGACAAGGCGCGATCGCTGCTGATCGACTTCTCCAACTACTATCGTCAGACGCTTTCTGATTCCGATACGCTCACCACGCTCGAGCACGAGGTGGAACAGGGTACTCGTTATATCAATCTTATGCAGGCCCGGTATGGCGACGGCCGTCTGCGCGTCTCGGTCGATATCGACTTTGGGGTGCGCGATTGCATGGTGCCGCCGTTTATCTTGCAGCCGTTGCTCGAAAACTGCATCAAACACGCGCAGCGCGAGACCGAGCCGCTTTCTATTCATGTTAGGGCTTTCGAGACCGATGACGGTTTGGAGATCATCGTCGAGGACGACGGCATCGGTATGAGCGAAGAGGTCTGCGCGCATCTGTTTGAGCAGCATCGCCTGGAGGAGCCCGAGAGCATTACCGCCGACGGTTCCATCAAACGAGGCTGCGGCCTGGCGCTCTTTAACGTACTTCAGCGCATCCATTTCTTTTACGGAGAAGATTCCGGCATGCGCGTGAAGTCCCAGGAGGGCGTGGGAACGCAGGTCATCGTCGAGCTGAACGGCGAGCCGCATGAGCCGGCGCCGTTGACGGCGTAGCACGCGGTTGGATTGAGAGAAAAAGAGGGGAAGCACATATGTCCGAAGGCTGGAACATCTTGGTGGTTGATGACGAGCCTCCCATTAGGGCTGAGCTACGCTATCTGTTGGAAAAGGATGCGCGTGTGGGCCAGATTGCCGAGGCGGGCAATGTCACCGAAGCCGTGGAGTCGATTCTGTCGAACAAGCCCGACGTGCTGTTTTTAGACATTACCATGCCCGGTCGCTCGGGAATTGAGCTTGCCGAGACGCTGCAGAACCTAAAGACGCCGCCGGTGGTTGTGTTTGTGACAGCGTTTGCCGAATTTGCCGCCGATGCGTATAACCTCGATGCGGTCGACTATGTCGTCAAGCCGGTCGAGGACGCACGCCTGTCAAAGGCACTCGGCAAGATCGAGGCAGCCTTGGGTGCCCGTCGTGTTATCCACGCTCCGCGCCAGCCTTTGCGTCTGACGGTGGACCGCGGGGGCAAAAAGGTGTTCATTCCCGCCGCAGACGTCTGCTACTTTGAGGCGCGCGCCGATTTTTGCAACGCCATCTGCGCCGAGGGAACGTACCTGATCAATGAGTCGATCTCTTCGCTCGAGCGTCGCTTGGACTCCGAGGGCTTTATTCGCGTTCATCGCAGCTACCTGGTCAATTTGGAAGACGTGCACAATGTTGAGATTGGCTCCACGGGGTTGATGGAGCTCAGGCTCGACCGCGTGAACTCGACGGTACCGGTGTCCCGTCGTCGTGCCGCCGAGGTCAAGTCGCACCTGGGGCTTGCGTAGACGGTCTGCATGCCGTCGTTTACCATCGCAGGTTTGGCATGGGCGCGCGGTGGGCATAATGGGTGGCATCGAATGAAATCGAAAGGATCATTATGCCCGCGCTTATCACCCATCATCTGTTTGGCGAGGAAAGCATCGACCGTCTTCCGCAGGGCGTCATCACGTCCGATGAAGAGCGCATTGCCTTTATCTTGGGCAACCAAGGCCCCGACCCTCTGTTTTACCTGGTGCTCAGTCCGCAGTTG
>CABUGR010000117.1 GCA_902491135.1 uncultured Collinsella sp.
TGCCCGAGTTCACGAGCCGCGTGTGCCCGGCGCTGTGCGAGGCCGCATGCAACCTGGGCTCGGTCGATGGCCAGCCCACGACGATTCACGATAACGAGCGCGCGATCAGCGACCATGAGTGGGCGAACGGTGGCCCGCGTCGCTTTGAGCCGGCGGGGGATGACGCGCCCTCGGTCGCCGTGGTTGGTTCTGGCCCGGCTGGTCTGGTGGCTGCATGGGAACTTGCGCGTCGCGGTGTCCGCGTGACGGTGTTTGACCGCCCGGGCGGCCTGCTCATGTATGGCATTCCCAACATGAAGCTCGAGAAGTCCGTGGTCGAGCGTCGCGTGGCGCTTATGCGCGAGCTGGGCATTGTGTTTGAGCTGGGTGCCGACGTGACGGACCCTGCGGTAGCGGTCAAGCTCAATGGTTTTGACGCCGTTGTGATGGCTGCCGGTGCTCGTGCGCCCCGCGGTCTTTCGGCTGCGAATGTGGATGCCCCGGGCGTGGTGTATGCCGTGGACTACCTGACGGCTTCGACTGTGTCGGTACTCGACGGCGGCGAGCCCGCGGTGAACGCGCGCGGCCTGGACGTCGTGGTCATTGGCGGCGGCGATACCGGTAACGACTGCGTGGGCACCGCGGTACGTCAGGGTGCGCGCAGCGTGCGCCAGTTTGAGTTCTTGCCGGCGGCGCCTGATGTGCGCGCGGCGAGCAACCCCTGGCCGCAGTGGCCCAACGTTAAGAAGACCGACTACGGCCAGCAGGAGGCTATCGCTGCGATGGGTGGCGAGATGCGTGCCTGGGGCGTGGATACGCTCGAGGTGCTGCTGGACAAGAAGGGTGCGGCTGCGGGTCTGCGCGTGGTCGATCTGGACTGGTCGGCGGGAAAGCCCGAGCGCATCGCGGGCTCCGAGCACGAGGTACCGGCGCAGCTGGTGCTCATCGCCTGCGGCTTCACGGGCCCGGAGCACAGTGTGTTCGACGCCGTTGGCGTGCCCGTTGCCACCGCTGGTCGTCCGCTGCCTGTGATGGCCGCCGAGGGCTCGCATCTTGCGGCGCGTGGCGAGGGCGTCGCCGCGGATGCCGCGCCGGTGTATGTTGCCGGTGACGCTCGCAACGGCAGCTCGCTCGTGGTGAGCGCCATGGCCGATGCCCTGGCCTGCGCTGCCGAAGTCGCCGACGCGCTGGAGCTGTAAGGTAGTCATTTAAGAACGTCCCCAATGACTGGTCATTTTTGTCTAGTCGTTGGGGACACTCTTTGCGAGCGGTTCGTTCGTTTGTCGACGCGCGAGTGTCCATTCGGCGTCTTCTTGAGCTGTGGTGCTCTGCTGTTTCTGTGGTGGCCGGGGGCGCTTGGCTCAAAAGGGCGGGTTGGCCGTCTATGTTTACCTGCGGTTTTGTTCCAGTGCGCATTTTCGGTCAAGCTTTTCGTCAAGTGTTTGGTCAGCATCTGGTTTGCAGCCGGAGGCCTATTTTGCCCGCGCTGGTCGTGGCTGCCCACCCTCCTCGTAAGCTCAAATTGAGGTCCATCAGTTTGAGGAGGATGCCATGACTGATTACGCTTTAGATCGAGCGCAGCTGGCCGAAGCCGTCGGCAACGATATTGCCGACATGGCCCATTTTTGGATGCTGCGGAAGTTCCAGTTTTTGGAGCCGGCGCGTGAACAGTTCGAGATCATTGTCGACCCATGGCTCAGCTATTGCACCGAGCCTTCGCAAAACGAAATCATGGCCTACAACATGGCATTTACCGATTGGCTGCTCTTCGAGCGCCCCTATCGCCATGGCAAGACGCTGCTCGAGCTGTATGTTGACGAGCCGCCGGCATCGCTTTCGCCTGCCTCGCTCAAGCGGCTCGAGCAGGTACGCGACACGCAGTATTTCTCGCGCTTTGGCATTTTGGACAAGGATCCTGCGACTGGTATGGTCGCGCTGAAGGACACGCGCACCGACCGTCGCTTTGATGTCTACGACCCACATATCGTGCAAAAAGAGCACTGGAACGATGGTGCGATCGCGGTGCGGCTCTCGTGCGTCGACGATGTCTGGCTGACGGCGGGGCAGCTCTATCTGTATGACATCGCGCGCCTGAGTGATACGGCGGTCGATGGGCCGGGTGAGGTGCATCCGGAGGACCTGCAGGACGGCTTTGACACCTCGTGCATCAGCTTCTTTTTGCGCCTGGTCCGCGACATCATGGGCGCCCAGGGGCGCTACGTAAAGTCCCTCAACATCTACGAGCAGGAGTGGGAGTAAGGGATGGGCTGTCGCAGCGCCGCCGCGTGTCTATTTGTCTCGATCTGTAACGTTTAGGGACAAAAAACCGGTCTACCTGTTACAGATCGAGACGAATGCTTGGGCGCTGCTGATTTGTCTAAATCTGTAACGTTTAGGGCCCTGGAGAACGTCTAACTGTTACAGATCGAGACGTTTGGCACCTGGTTGGGGGAATGTCTCAATCTGTAACATCTACAGGCCAAAACTCGACCTACCTGTTACAAATTGAGACAAAGGTTGGACGCGGTGTCGAAAGATCTCGATCTGTAACATCTAGCGGCCAAAGATCGGTCTTCCTGTTACAGATCAAGACATTTGTCAGCGGAGGCAACGGTGACGATGGTCCATTTGTCTGACGTGGTGGTGATGAAAGTGTCTAATACCGTTCTCAAACACAAACATGCGACTCGCAACACGTTGGCGCGGAACAGGATGCTCGCGCGGCTCACGGAGGCGACCGAGCAAGGTACGCTGCTCGCAACGCATGACAATACCGAGCTCATGTGGTTGCGACGCCATGTTGGAACCGACGATATTGCGGAGCCCGAATCGCACCTATTCTGTTTTCAGCATGAATGGGATACATTGACGCCGCCAGAGCGGGCGCGGTGGACCATCAAGGGGCTTGCCGAGTTTCACCCCGATTGGGCGTTTTGGGGATATGACGCCGCGCTGATATGGGATCTGGAGGTGCCGAATGATCTACTCGGGCCGCGTTACTTGGTCAAGACGGGTTGTTCGGTGACGTTGAGCAGCGGGTGCAGGTTGTTGCGTCCACAGATGGCGGGTGCGCTTGAGCGCGTCGACGGCGTGCGAGTGACGCCGTTTTGGCGCACGGTGGAGGATTGTCTGCTGCGTGCACCGTTTTCCTACGGGTTGGCGATTGCCGATTCTGCACTGCGGGCGAAAGGCGTATCACGTGGGGATTTGTGCGAGCGCCTCCGCGCCGATTGCGAGGGCAGGCGAGGGTATCGCAGGGCACAGGTGATTGCGTCGTATGCGGACGGGCTGTCCGAAAACGGCGGCGAGTCTCGGTTCCGAGCGTTCTTTATTGCGTACGGCTTTCCGGTTCCGGAGCTGCAGGTGGAGTTTCGCGACCCGCTCGATCCGAGCCAGGTGTTTCGCGTCGACTATTTTTGGCGGCTCGAGAACGGGACGTGTGTCATCGGCGAGCTCGACGGAAAGGTGAAGTGCACCTTGCAGAACGGCGAGGGCCGGGAGTCGGTCGACCCATTCGTGGCAGAACGTCAACGGGAGTCCCATCTGACAATGCTCGGGCACAAGGTGCTTCGGTTTACGTTTAACGAACTCAAAGACCCGGGGAAGCTGGTCGAGAAAATGAGGCTGGCGGGTATTCCTCGGCAGGCGAAATTGGCTGAGGAGTGGAGACGTCAGTGGTATGGGCGCTGAGAGGTTTTGTCTCAATCTGTAACGTTTAGAGGTTATTTGAGTTCGCAACTGTTACAGATCGAGACAAACCGGTGAAACGTCGACCGAATGTCTCGATCTGTAACATCAAGGGGCCCAATAACCCTGTACCTGTTACAGTTCGAGACATTTCCCTGGTGTCGCTGGGGTGGGACTGCAACGTATTCCGTCCCCCCCACATCCCCTCTTCCCTCCGTTAGCCGATGCGTCTGCAGCAATCCAGCGGGACTAGGTAATAATGGACAAATGTTCATGTTAATCGTGAGGGAGGAGCTCGATATGGCGTCTGCCGATCGTTCCACGTTGTTTATCAATGCGACCGTCTTGGATGGTTCGGAACATATGGAGCCGCAGCCCGACATGGCCGTGGTCGTTGAGCGCGGTGTCATCACGTGGATGGGGCCGAGTGCTGTGGCTCAGGCGCCTGCAGGTGCCGAGGTCATCGACCTGGCAGGTGCGTATCTCATGCCAGGCCTCATCAATATGAATGTGCATCTGTGCGGTTCGGGCAAGCCGGTTTCGGCGGGCGATGCGGGCACGCTGATGAAGAAGCTCGATAATCCCGTGGGGCGCGCCATCGTGCGCCATATTCTTAAGGGCAGCGCCCAACAACAACTGGCAAGTGGCGTGACCACGGTGCGCGGCGCGGGCGACCCGCTGTTTGCCGATCTGGCCGTGCGCGATGCTATCGATGCCGGCAAGTATCAAGGTCCTCGCCTGGTGGCGCCGGGAACGGGCGTAACGGTGCCGGGCGGCCATGGTGCGGGCTTGTTCGCCCAGGTGGCAAACAGTTCCGCCGAGGCAGCCGAACAGGTGCGCGACCTGTATGCGCGCGGTGCCGACGTCATTAAGCTGTTCGTAACGGGCGGTGTATTCGATGCGACCGAGGTGGGCGAGCCGGGCGTGCTGCGCATGCCGGTGGAAGTTGCCGCAGCTGCGTGCAAGGCGGCGCACGAGGTGGGCCTTCCTGTTATGGCCCATGTCGAGAGTACCGAGGGCGTGAAGGCCGCGCTTGAGGCCGGCGTTGACACGATCGAGCACGGCGCTCCGATGACCCCCGAGATTCTGGAGCTCTACCGCGGTGCCGCAGGTACGCAGCTCGAGGGGCGTGCTCCGAGTGTGACCTGCACTATCAGCCCGGCGCTGCCGTTTGTATTGCTCGACCCGGAAAAGACTCATTCGACCGATACACAAAAGAAGAACGGTGACATCGTGTGCTCGGGCATCA
>CABUGR010000118.1 GCA_902491135.1 uncultured Collinsella sp.
GAACTTTGGCGCGCGCAACTACGAGCGCATGCGCAAGGGCTACCATACGTCGCTCGTGCTGTCGTTTATGCTCATTGGTGGCCTGTCTGCCGTGCTGCTGGTGTTCTCGGGTCCGCTGTCGCGTTTGTTTGTCGACGATGCTTCGATTTCGGCGTACACCACGACCATCCTCCATTTCATTGCGCCGTTCTATGCGATTTTCTCGATTATCGAGAACGCCTCGGGTTCCATCCGCGGTGCCGGCGTGAGCTTGCAGCCGATGCTGCTCACGATTTTTGGCACCGTCGTGCTCAGGGTGATCTGGGTGTTTGCGATTATGCCGTTCGATCCGTCGCTTGAGCACCTGCTGCTGGTCTACCCCGTAACCTGGCTCATCACCGCCACGATGTTCACCATCTACCACCACAGCGGCAACTGGCTCGGCCGCGCCACCGCCTAATGATCCCTTGGGGCGGAGGAAAATGGATCATTGCTCTCCGTCGCGATGTCGATGATCCGTTTTCCTCCGTCCCCTTCGGATCAATTAGTATTCGATGCCTTGGCGGGCTAAGAGGTGACCAGGTCGGCGAGATCGGCCAGTGGCAGCAGTCCGCGGCCGGTGAGCACGAGCTCCGTTGTGGCGGGCTTTATCGCGATCAACGATTCGACATCCTCGCGCGTCACAAAGCCGCGTCGCATGGCCTCGCCGAGTTCGTCCAAAATCAGAACGTCGACCTTAAAGATCTGCTCGCGTGCGAGCTCCATGATCTGTGCGGCGCAAGCCTCGGGCGTGTCGCGATCGGCCTGCACAATACGCAGCCCCAGGCGCGGCGCGGCATCGTGTTCGGCGCAGTGTAGCTTCTTGGCAAACTGCAGCATGAGCACGTTAAGTCCATAGCCCGTGGCGCGCAGCGCGAGCCCCAGCGCAGCCGTCGTCTTGCCCTTGCCATCGCCCGTATAGATTTGAACCTTGCCGACTTCCAGTGATGCCATCTCTGTCCTTTCGTGCCCGGCGTCGGTTTATCGCCGTCCGGGTTGGGTATTCTAGATAGCATTATCAACCCCAGTAGATGGAGTTCAAGCAGATGGAGATGGATGACAACAAACGTAGACGGAATATGATCCTCTACGTGCTCATCGCCTTCGTCGTCTACCTCGTGCTCTCGACCGTTCTGTTCCCCAACATCGGTCACACGCAGCAGATTACGAAGACCGATTACTCGACGTTTGTCAAAGCGCTCGATAAGAAGAGCGTCGACAAGGTCGAGTACAACACGGATGATTACACGATTTACTACACCAAGAAGGGCGAGGACGAGAATATCGCCTATAAGACGACCGGTGTGCCGAATGATGCGGGCTTTACCGATCGCGTGCTTGAATCTGGCGCCTCGCTGGAGTCGGTCGTTCCCGATAAGAACTCGGGTCTGATGACCTATTACCTGCTTACGCTCATTCTTCCCATGGCGATTTTCTTCCTGATTGGCTGGTGGCTCAACCGCCGCATGAAGAAGGCCATGGGCGATGACGGTCCGTCGATGAACTTTGGCGGCGGCGGTTTTGGCGGCGGCGGACTGGGTAAGTCCGGCGCGCGCGTGATCGCCTCCAAGGACGTGGGCGTGACCTTTAAGGACGTCGCCGGCCAGGAAGAGGCCAAGGAGTCTCTCAAGGAGGTTGTCGACTTTCTGGAGAAGCCGCAGCGCTATGAGGAGATCGGCGCCAAGTTGCCGCGCGGTGCTCTCCTTGTCGGCCCTCCGGGTACCGGTAAGACCCTGCTTGCCAAGGCTGTTGCCGGCGAGGCGGGCGTTCCGTTCTTTAGCATTTCGGGCTCTGAGTTCGTTGAGATGTTTGTCGGTCGCGGCGCTGCTAAGGTTCGTGACCTGTTTAAGCAGGCCAAGGAAAAGGCCCCGTGCATCGTCTTTATCGATGAGATCGATACCATCGGCAAAAAGCGCGATGGCGGCGGCTTTAGTGGCAACGACGAGCGCGAGCAGACGCTCAATCAGCTGCTGACCGAGATGGACGGCTTCGATAACCACAAAGGTATTGTCGTTCTTGCTGCTACCAACCGCCCCGACAGCCTTGACCCGGCCCTGTTGCGCCCCGGTCGTTTTGACCGCCGCATCCCCGTTGAGCTGCCCGACCTGACCGGCCGTAAGAACATTCTTGAGCTGCATGCCAAGAGCGTGAAGACGCAGCCGCCGATCGACCTGACCGCGATTGCCCGCGCCACGCCCGGCGCCTCGGGCGCCGACCTGGCCAACATCATCAACGAGGGCGCGCTGCGTGCCGTCCGCGAGGGTCGCAAGCGCGCCACGCAGGACGATTTTGAGGAGTCGGTGGAGGTCGTCATCGCCGGTCAGCAGCGCAAGTCCACGGTGCTGTCCGACCACGAGAAGCAGGTCGTTTCTTATCACGAGATCGGTCATGCCATCGTTGCCGCTCGCCAGAAGGGCTCTGCGCCGGTCACGAAGATCACCATCGTGCCGCGCACGAGCGGTGCTCTGGGCTACACCATGCAGGTCGAGGAGGATGAGCGCTTCCTGACCACACGTCAGGAGGTCCTGGACAAGCTCGCCGTCTATTGCGGTGGCCGTGCAGCCGAGGAGCTCATCTTTGGTGAGATGACGACCGGTGCCGCCAACGATATCGAGCAGGCCACCAAGCTCGCCCGTAACATGGTGACGCGCTTTGGTATGTCCGATGAGTTTGGCATGATGGCGCTCGGTACCGTTCAGAATGCGTACCTCAACCAGGACACGTCGCTCACCTGCGCCCCCGGTACGGCCGAGCGCGTGGACGCGATTGTCGCCAAGCTGATCGAGGATGCGCACGACCGCGCTCTGCAGATCCTGAAGGAGAACAAGTTCAAGCTCCACGAGCTGGCTCGTTATCTGTACAAGAAGGAGACGATCACGGGCGAGGAGTTTATGAATCTCCTCACGCGCGAGAATCCGCTGATGCCGAAGCAGCAGTAATACTAGTTGCGCAGTGTCAATCGCCCCATTTGAGTGTCCATCTCAAATGGGGCGTTTTGCGTGGGGAGTGTTGTATATGAAGATCGTGGTGAGCGCCTGTTTAATGGGCGAGAGCTGCAAGTATAACGGGCTCGACAACTATCATCGAGAGCTGATCGAGGCTTGCGAGCGCACGGGGACCGAGGTCCTCTTGGTGTGCCCTGAGGTCTTTGGCGGCCTGCCCACGCCGCGCAAGCCGTCCGAGATTGTGAACGGCGAGGTCCGTACCTGCGAGGGCATCTCGGTTGATCGCGAATTTCGCCTGGGTGCCCAACGTGCGCTCGATATGTGCGAGCAGGCAGGCGGACCGGAAGAGATAGTCGCGTGCATCCTTCAGGACCGCAGCCCCTCGTGCGGCGCGGGTCGCATCTACGACGGAACATTCAGCGGCACCCTTACGGCGGGCAACGGCGTCTTCGTTGATTTACTGCTCCGCCACGGTTATCGCGTGATCCCGGCTAGCGAGTTCGACCCCAGCATGCTGGAGCAATAAAAAACCACCACAAGGGCACTGCTCCCTTGTGGTGGTTTTGGGCTAGGCCTAGAGCGTGTGGCCGTAGGCGTTGGCGGCCTTGATGGCGGCGGCGAACTTTTCGTCGGTGAAGGGCTCCGGGTTGCCTTGCTTCCACTCGTTGGTGGCGTGTGCGTATTCGCACAGGGCAGGGATGTCGGCCTCGGAAAGTCCGACCTGCTCAAGCGTTACGGGCAGGCCCATCTGCTTGTTAAAGGCGGCGTAGCGTTCAAGGCTCTCGGTATCGCCCGTATAGGCAAACAGCACGAGCACGCCCAGGCTCACGACCTCACCGTGCAGATAGGTTCCCTCGCGCGGAATGCTGCACGTCGCATTGTAGAACGCGTGCGCCACGCTCGAGTTGTAGTAGTAATCGTTTTGGTTGGTCAGGTTCGAGACATAGCCCGTGTTGACCACGATGTCGAGCGCGATCTGCTTGACGGCCTCGCTCGACAGATTCCGGCGCACGTCCTCAAGACCCTGGACGCCATAAGTAAACAGCGGCTCGGAGCAGGTGTGGGCGAGTGCCAGGCCAAGACCGGCGGTATGCTCCAAATTACCGGCGCTCGTGGCGTATTCGACCTCGGGCTGCTTGGACAGGGCATCGCCCACGCCGGCCCAGAAGTACTCCGCCGGAGCTTCGGCGATAATCTTGGGGTTGATGAAGATATGCGCAGGTCGGTTGGGGTACGAATATCCCTCGAGCGAGCCGTCGTCGTTGTACACGACGGCAATGGCGGTCGCGGCCGAGCAGTTGGAACAGATCGTCGGGACGGTGAAGACGATCTTCTTGAGCTCGATGGCTGCGGTCTTCACGGTGTCGAGTGCCTTGCCGCCGCCACAGGCGATAAGCACGTCTGCCTGCTGGCAAGCGGGGGAGTTCACGACCTTGGCGATATTGGCGCGCGTGCTGTTGGTGCCGTAGACGCGCGTCTCCAGAATCTCGACGTCGGTACCTTCAAGCGCCGCCTCGATGCCCGGCAGCGCCGCAGCTAGGGCTCGCTTGCCGCCAATGATGGCGACCTTGGTCGCTCCGTACTCTGCCAGTGCGGCGGGCAGCTCGGTAAAGCAATCCTCGCCGACGGTGTAGTCGCTCATTCCGATCGTGCGCATAGCAACCTTCTTTCGTTCGATAAAGTGCTTACAGGTATTTTGCTCCAAGAGAAGGTACACGGCCGCAAGAAATTTCGAACGTATAAAACCAGTGTTGAGGGTTTTTCGCCGGCGTGGAACGTGCTAGCATACTCCGCATAAGCGTTGATGGGGACGAGTAGTCGGCCGTCCG
The DNA here is from genome assembly GCA_902491135.1 of uncultured Collinsella sp. GTDB lineage: Bacteria > Actinomycetota > Coriobacteriia > Coriobacteriales > Coriobacteriaceae > Collinsella. The sequence continues at coordinate 4,793 of CABUGR010000118.1, forward strand.
CATGCTACAGAGAGCGGGTAGTGCTGAGAACCCGTGCATGCTACCGATGAAAATCACCCCGGAGCTGCGGTCCCAACGGATATGCCGCA
>CABUGR010000119.1 GCA_902491135.1 uncultured Collinsella sp.
CCGAGACCAAGGAACGCGTGCGTGCCGCCATGCGCGAGCTGGGGTATCGCCCCAATTTCGCCGGTCGATCGCTGCGCCGTGGCAAGTTTAAGACCGTCGGCGTCGCCATGTTCAACATTACCGGTACCGGCAACCTCGACCGTATGGAGGGCTTTGCCGCCGCGGCCGACAAACATGGCTATGCCATCACCCTCACTAAAGTAGATGGACACCCCTATACCCTCGAGAGCGCATCGTCACGCATGAGCGCGCTGCCGGTAGACGGTATGGTCGTGATCATGAATCGCATGCCGGCGGACTTTGGCACCTTCGAGCCGCTGCCCGGCATGCAGACGGTGCTCGTTACGATGCTGGAGCACCCGCTCTGTTCAACGGTCGATAACGACCAGTTCGATTGCTCGCGCCAGGTGGTCGAGTACTTGCTGGGGCGGGGGCACAAAACCGTGCACTTTATTTCGTGTCCCGAGCGCTCGCTTTCGGGCATGCGGCGCGAGGAAGGCTGGCGCGAGACATTGCGCGCGCATGGTATTGAACCGCCGCGACTCGTCCGTGGGGATTGGACGGCACAGAGCGGATATGCTGCTGGTCAGGCTCTGGCGGAAGATCCGACCTGTACGGCCATTTATGCTTCCAACGATGCCATGGCCTACGGCTGCATTCGCGGGCTCGAGTCGTGCGGAAGGCGTGTGCCCGAGGACGTGAGCGTGGTGGGTGTTGATGACAGCCTGGGCGATATCGTGCCCGACCGTCGCCTGACCACGGTGCGCTTTGACAACAAGCGCGTCGGCATGTGGGCGGTCGACAAGATTGCCGGCGCCGAGGGCGTTGAACCCGGTGTGGAGCACATGCTGTTTCCGGGCGTGCTCGTCGAGGGCGATACCGTGCGCGACGTACGTTAGGGTGTGGATCTGTTTGGGTTGCCGATAATTGTGTTTGATATTGTTCAGATTGGTTTGGAAACCGTTCACGGGTGAAAAGCAACCGTTCATAGCTTGAAATTGCATTTTGCGCTGTTCTTTTTTGTTTGAATGTTACTGTTTCTGCCATACACAACGCAGCGCGTATGTCCGGACGCGATGCTCTCCGTTGGTTCATATGTGAAAGGAACGCAATATGGCAACCAAAGAAGAAATCTCGATGGTTGGATTCGAGATTGTCGCATACGCGGGCGACGCCCAGACTGATCTGCTTGCAGCGCTCGATGCTGCTCGCGAAGGTGATTTTGAGAAGGCTGAGCAGCTGCACAAGGATGCCAGCGATGCACTTATCGGCGCCCACGACACGCAGACCAAACTGCTTTCGCAGGAGGCCGGCGGTGGCGAGATGGAGATGACCTTCATCATGGCCCATGCTCAGGATACTCTCATGACCACCATGATCCTGGAGAAGCAGGCCCGCTTTACCATCGATGCCTACAAGCGCATCGCCGAGCTCGAGGCCAAGCTCGCCTAACGAGCCCTCACAACCAAGTCCCCTTCCAAAAGCTCTGCCGCTACCCGCGGCAGGGCTTTTTCTGTCCTCCTCCAAGTTGCGGTGAAATGGGGACTGAATAGGGGCCGGCGGGCGTAAAACAATCCCTATTCCACCGCAACTCATCCCGAGACAGTCATTGGGGACGTTCTTAAACGACTAGTCGTTGGGGGCAGTCTTGGAGCTTCTGCACGCCCTCCCGTTCGGTTTTTCGATGGGTGGGTATACTTCCATCCGCAATACAGGCCGGAATGAGGAGGTATCCAAATGCCGGACAACGGATTGATTCAAAAGAGAGACGCGCACGAGATGGCTCATGGGCGTCCTGTCCAGATAACCGAGCACACGACGGTAACCGAGCTGCAGCCCAGCCTGTCCGATGTCGTGTGCGCAAACATAAAGCTGCAGATTGGCTTTATCGTTGCGCTCGTGGTGCTGGCGCTGCTGTCGGGCTTTGTCGCTCGTCCGCATTTCGCCGATACCAAGACTTGGGACTCCACCATCGAGGTCATCGATCAAAAGAAAGGCAACGTTTTGGCGCTCACGACCTCGTGCGTGGCGCTGTCTGCGGGCATTACCGCGCTGCCGGGTGATACGGGAACGCCGGTTGCCGAGCAGCTCGCGCAGCTTTCAGGCAACCTTGGTATCGTGCTTGCCGTGCTATACCTAGAGAAATATTTGCTCACGATTTTGTGGTCGGTAGGCCTGGGCATCTTAATCCCGTTTGCGTTGGTGCTCTTTGCGGTGTCGCTCGGCATTCACGGGCGCTGGAGCACGAGCGCTGTCCTGCGCCGTGTGGCGACGCGCGTGCTGGTGGTTGCCGTGATCGGCATGGCGCTCGCGCCCGCGAGCGTATGGGTGTCGCAGAAGGTCGATGAAACGTATCGCGTAAGTATTGAGCAAGCTGAGCAAAAGGCTGCGGACGCTGCGGATGCGGCCGACGCCACGGACAAGTCAGCCGAGACCAGCTCAAAATCGAACAAGAAAAAATCCGAGACCACGGAGTCCAAAAACGTGCTCGAGCAGTTGACTGATGGGGCCTCGAGCCTTGTTACGTCGGTGACCAGCGGCGCTAAGCAGATGACCGATGAGTTCGTGCGGCAGGTGACCGATCTGATTGAAGGCGTCATCGTGATGATCGTGACTTCGTGCGTTATCCCGCTACTGGTGCTCGTGGCGTTCCTGTGGCTGGGACACGTACTGCTGGGGATCGATATTTCCGGCCCGGCGAACTATTTGACGGGCCGTTTTCTGAGTGCTCCGTCCAAGCACGCCAAAAAGGGCGGGCAGTCCGAGTAGGCGGCAAAGCGATCTTTGGAAGATCAACCGTGAGAAGGGCGGTCGAGACACGTTCTCGGCCGCCCTTTTGTTTGTTGAACACATGGTCGCTACGTCCGCGCCGGGTCCAAACGGTCAGCAATCACCTGTGAACGGTATTTGCTCAAAAAAGAACAAAGATAAACAAATAGTTGTTGCAGTTTATGTTCGAATGTGTTCAAATAAACACGAACAGTGAAGAACCGCACGTTCAGATGCCCGGACCTGAACGCGATTCAACACTTCCAAACAGGAACTACGCACCTGCGTATCTCTCAAGGAGGATGTCATGAGGGTTGTAATCGCTTCCGATGCCGACGGTATGTCGATGAAGGAGTCCATCAAGGAGATGCTCATCGCCGACGGTCACGAGGTCGTCGACTATTCCGAGACCCCTGCCGCGGACTTTGTCGATTCCGCGACCGCCGTTGCCAAGGACCTGCTGGAGCACAAGGATTCCCAGGGCTTTGCATTCGATAAGTACGGCGTCGGCTCCTATATGGCCGCCGTCAAGATCAAGGGCATGGTCGTCGCCAACATTTCCGACGAGCGTTCCGCTTACATGACCCGCGAGCACAACGGCTCGCGCATGGTCACCATGGGCCCGGGCGTTGTGGGCACCGAGGTCGCCAAGAAGATCGCCCGCGAGTTCCTGCGTGCACAGTACGCCGGCGGCCGTCACCAGATCCGTGTCGACATGCTCAACAAGATGGCCTAACGAGAGCCACCGAGAACTCGAACTTCTACCTCAACTTGTGAATTCAGACGAAAGGACGTTCTGATGAAGAAGACCATCGCAATCGGTTGCGACCATATCGTTACGGACGAGAAGATCTATCTGGCCGACCGCCTGGAGCAGGCTGGCTACAAGGTGCTCGACTGCGGCACCTACAGCCACACCCGTACGCACTATCCCATCTATGGCAAGGCCGTGGGCGAGGCTGTTGCCAGCGGCAAGGCCGACTTTGGCGTGGCCCTGTGCGGCACCGGCATCGGCATCACCAACGCCGTCAACAAGGTTCCCGGCGCCCGCTGCGCCCTGGTCCGCGACATGACCTCTGCCCTGTATGCCCGTCGCGAGCTCAACGCCAACATCGTGGGCTTTGGTGGCAAGATCACCGGCGAGTTCCTGATGGCCGATATCATGCTTGCCTTCCTGGAGGAGCCCTACGAGAAGACCCCCGAGCACGATGCCCTGATCGCCAAGATCGATGCCTGCAATAAGGCCGACGCCGAGGCTCAGGCTGACCCGCACTTCTTTGACGAGTTCCTCGAGAAGTGGGACCGCGGCGAGTATCACGACTAAGGAGGTTACGCGGTTTTACCAAACCGCGTAACGGGTCGACGCTGCGAAGCCATCTGGCGGGCTAGCTGCTCCGATAACACGTTTGCTTGCTTGGCTTGAGTGCTTCGCTCTTGGCGGTACCCGGCATTCTGCAGCTTTTCAATTGACGGCTCGCGTTTCTGTGAGGGGGCGCGGGCCGGTTTTCTATCAGCCCTATTGACTTGGTGGGCTGTCGTAAGAAAGGGAAGATTCCCATGGAGTTTGTTCTTGATAACGGCTCTGTCCGCATTGCGTTGAGCACGGCTGGCGGATCGTTCACTTCTATTACGGCCAACGGCCGCGAGTATCTGTGGCAGGGTGATCCGGCGGTGTGGTCGGGCCAGGCGCCTATTTGCTTCCCGATCTGCGGCGGCCTTCGTGACGGTCACGCAATGACCATGGGCGGCCGCGAGGTTAAGCTCGCCCGTCACGGCTTTGCGCGCAAACAGGAGTGGAAACTCGAGGAACAGAGCGACAACATGGTTGCGCTGAGCCTAAGCTCTGCCGACCATGTCGAGTTAATCGAGCAGTACCCGTATCCGTTTAAGATCGTTGCTCGTTACATGATCGATGCGGAGAAGGTGGCCGTGTCGTACGAGGTGACCAATGAGGGCACCGAGGACATGCCGTTCTTTGTGGGCGGTCACCCTGGCTTTAAGTGCCCGCTTGACGAGGGCGAGTCCTATGACGACTACGAGCTCCGTTTTGAGCAGCGCGAGGCCGCCGAGCTCTGTACTGCCGTTCCCTCGACGGGCC